>JAZQTF010000229.1:0-4831 GCA_045630445.1 Acutalibacteraceae bacterium | reverse complement strand
CATATAATCCATGATGTACCAGGAGTATTCCGCCTTCTGCCCCTCTTTTATACCGGGGATTAGAACCTGAAACTCCCAGATGAAAGCGCCGCCCTTAGCGTCAGCAATGAAATCGCCATTCTTTTCAATGTCGGCAAGAATTTCGCCGTGTACAAATTCTGCCCATCCGTCAACGCCCTGGTGGTCAACGTCAATGTGGTTCATGTAACCGATACCACCCGAAACGTTGAAGTCAATGGGGGTGGAGGAGTATTCAATGTAATATTCCCAGCCAAGATTGCCGGGATGTATAGTGCCGCACCAGTTGCAGACCGCACTTTCGGGAAGAACGTAAGACCATCCCGTTTCCGTCCACGTCAGGTTGGGGTCACCCGGATAGACTGTCCAGCTGTGCCAGTCAATTGCTGCCCACGTTACCGGATCATATTCGGAAACACCGATGGTGAGTCCTTTTGCCATATCCGATTCCGTATAGATGTGCGTTCCAAGATACTCACCCTTTATCACGTTGTCCGTTATGGTGCTGCCGGGAAGATGAGAGCCCTCTTGTCCGACAATGTAAACCGTCCAGTGAAGCTTTGTGGAGTCCTTGCCGTTCTCAGCGCTGCCCTGCATACCCCATTTGTTTACCTGCGTCTGAGGCACGTCCTGCGGAGGCTTCTCAATCGTTACCGTGATTTTTCCGTCAAAATCAATCGGATCGTCTTGTTGCGGGAAATGAACTCCCAGAGTGGCACTGATTGTGATGTCTGAATGGTTGTTCATGTTTTCGTTGAAGTGCATCGTTATAATGCCGTCATCGGTTACCGTCCAATCTCCGACGTGAGTGCCGTCTTTTAAAATAAACGTGCCCTCACCGCCGTCAACAAGCAATCCGTTGGGCACCTGATACTGATAAGTGCCGGGATGGAAACCTTCCGGACTTGTGAAACTGATTGTTAGCTTGTATCCCTCGTCTGCCTGAACAACGTAATTGCCGTGTTCGTCTTTTGGCAGTTCGTGATTGCTATGGTCAAGCAGTGTGAAGAAGTAATTTCCTCCGTTTGCCTCAAGGTAGGGGAGCAGGTCGGTTACCGTTGCGCGTGTGTTGCGCAGAGAGTAGCGTGCAATTCTTGTGATTTCCTGACTTCCCTCAATGATAACCATAACGGGCGGAGTTGTTGTCGGTGGGCGTTTGAGCGCTGTGCCCACAGTTACGCCCCAGCCCTTGATTGATTCATCGCTTAGCGGCAGGATTTCCGAGCGTACCTGTCCGTCAACGTCGCCGCGGATTACGCAGAATGTTGCATTATACTTTTTGACAACTATGCCCACCGTGTTGTCGTTGAAGAAGACAATGTCACCGTCGGTGGGAGTGTATTTTCCTATAGGTGCGTATTTGCCAAGCGAATTCCAGCTTTTCATTAACACTTCCGTTGATGAGCCTATCGGTGCTTCATCGGCCGAAGCCCCCGCATAGTTAAGACAGAATGAAACAAATGTTGCTGACCAGTCGCCGTATGGAATTCCGTACCAGTCGCCGTAACGTGTGTAACCGCGTCTTACACCGTCGCTGCCGATTTCAAAATTGAGTTTGCTTTCCTTGTAACCAACCTGAGTCTGTGCAATACCGACAAGGTCTTTGCGTAAATCGTTTGTAAACGGATATGTTGCAAACATTTCCTGCCAGTCAAGCGGAGTTTCAACGTCTGCCGTTTCGTCGCTGTAACACGAAACTGTGTGTATATGTTCTTCTATTTCACAGTTGCCGCATCTATCGCTGTGCGTATGTTCAACAATTCCACATTCCGCATCTCCCGCAAGGGTAAGACCCGTTTGCCGTAACATCCAGAAAACGTCAAGCGAAACGATGAGGGAGAGCGCAAGTATAATCGCGGTCATACGCCTTCTTCGCTGTCGGCCTTTTTTCAGTTTTTGCAGACTGTCCTCAAAAATGTCCTGCACGGCTCTCCCTCCTTTCTTTCAAGTGTTTTTAAGATTTATCAGAATCCTGCGCCGAAGTCGGAGAGCGGCCAGACTCTGAAAAACACCTTGCCTATGATGTCTTCCTGATTGATGCAACCTACAACTGAACTGCGGCTGTCAACCGAGCTTGAACGCTGGTCGCCAAGCACGAAATAGGTCATTTCAGGTACTGTGTAAGGGAATTCAAGGTCGCAGTCGCCAAGTAGTTTTTCCGTCACGTATGGCTCAATCAGCATTTCACCATTGACGTAAACGTTGCCGTCGTTGTCAATTACAACAACATCACCCGGCAGACCGATCACTCGTTTTATGAGGATTTTGTTTGAGTAGTAAAAACCGCAGACATCACCGCGGTCAAGTTTTTTTGTTTTGACAAGCACAACGATTTCACCGTTTTTCAGTGTCGGGTCCATGCTCGTGCCTGAGATCTGCAATACGGGCAGAACAAGAGTGGCAACAAGCACAGAAATTGCCGCAACAATTATGAGTGCGTAAACTGTGCTTTTTAAGATTTTTTTGTATCGCATTCTGTTGCGTTCGCGTTTGAGTTCGCCCTGAACTTCCTGTGAAGTCGGCAACGCGAGTTGTTTATCTTTCATATTCTCTCACCGGATAATTTTTATTTCTTTTTCTTTTTTGCGGAGGGCTTTTTGCTGTTGTATGCCTTGACGTTGTCAAGGTACTGGTCAGCGGCTTTCTGTGCCGCCTCAAAAATGCCGTTGAGTTGCAGCGCCGCCTGAGCGATTGAGCCCGCTTTCATTTCTGTTATACGCTTGTCCTCCAGTTGCCTTTTTGTTTCGGCAAGTTCAGTTTCAAGTGCTTCCACTCGCTCTGTCTGTCTGAGTAATAATTCAAGCAACTGTTTACGATTCAGTTTTTTTAATTCTTTTTCAGTCATATTATCACCGCGTAAATAAAACTCAAAGCGCACGGTATGCTTGCCGTTATAAAAAAAGCAAGCCCCACCATGCTGATTATTTTGTGATTCTGTTTTGTCATTTCAATTGTCAGCAGTTAAAGTGTTATATTCTATATAATATTACAATATATTACAAATTTCAATATATTATTGTATTTTTATATATTTTATTTCCGAACAAATCGACTCCGCCAAAATCATGTTATGTGTAATGACTGACAAACAAAAAAAAGGAGGCCGAAGCCTCCTTGAAGGTTTATATGAGTAAACGCCATTCCGGTGAATTTTTACGGATGATTACGTCAACGCCAAAGAAGTGATTTTTTAATCTTTCAACACCGATTTCCTGAGCCATATCCTCATCAAGCTCAATGCAACTGAGATGTCGCGGCATCCTGAATAATGCTGAATAATCAATAATCGGGCATCTGACAATGTTTAAGTATGACAAAAACGGGTAGTTTTCAAGAAAATTCAGGTCGGTGACCAAGGTGTCGGAAATGTCAAGGTAATTGATGCGTTTGTGCTCGCTGAGCGGTGACAAATCGCTGAAGTCGGACTGTGACAAGTCGACTGTAAACAGGTCCTTCATCTCTTTCGCCCACGAAATGTCAGTGATTGATGTTTCAATCATTTCCAGAGTTGAAACATTTGTCAGCTTGCTTGCCCACGGAATTTCTTTGCATTTGGGAACACGGAAAAAACACAACCTTTTTGCATTGACAAAATTTTCAAGATAATCTTCGGGTGACTCTTTTTCCATGCTGACGTAAATATCCTTGACAGAGCCAAGCCTGCCGCTCTTTTTCAATTCGTCAAAGGTTGCACGTGCGGTGTCTGTGTCAACCTTGGGGGATATTCTGAATGTCTGCTCTTTGTCAATGAAGTCAAGGTTTTCTCTTATCTTATCAAGCTGTGTCCTTGTGTAGAGGTTATATATAGGCTGAGCGATTCTTCCAAGTCTGTCCCTGATGTCCTGCGGGGACACAAGCTCAACAACGTCAGCGTTTGCCAGTGCCCACCTGAATGCCTCGTCAGGTGTTGTTCTTACCGTAACGCTTACAACTCTTTCCTCACGTGTCTGTTCAGTTGACTGCTCAAAAACAGTTCTTGTTTCGTCCGTAACCTTCAGCTCCTCCGCTTTCTTTCCAAAAGCGTCAACAATCTTGTCAAGTGCGGATTCAATGACCTTGAATGTGATTGCAAACTCTGAGCCTGCCAGCATCAGCGGGTGTTTTTCAACTTCTCTCGCTCTTTCAACACCTGCAAGCACACGTGCATTCCAATCGGAAATTTTGATTTCCGTGTCTGACAAAGCAAGGCTTGAAATAAGGTCAACGCGGTAATAGTCTATTCTGTTCTTTTCTTCATCATAACCAATCAGATAGTATTTTCCGTCAGTGAAAACAAGATTGTGCGGCAAAACGCATTTACTCTTGCTGTCAATTATAACCTTGTTGTCTTTGATTGCGTATGATAAATATTCAAACCTGATTGCATTCTTATTTTCAATAGCCTTATTGATTGTTCTGATATTCGGGAACAAACTGTCCAGTGCCAATCCGTCAGGCTTTTTGAAGTGTATGTCAAAGTAAGCATCGTCAAAATCAAATTCGGTGTCAGTCTTTTCAACGTTCTGAATTTTTTCAAGCAAAAAGGAAGTAAACTCCTTTTCGCCGTCAATTTTTGCAACAAGGACATAACTGCCATTCTTGTCAGCATTCCAACCGTACGGGTCAACCAGAACGCGCCCCATACCCTCGTAATCAAACCTGATTTTGCAACATTCGTCAATGTATGTATTCAGCTTGTTTTTGAGGGACACAAGCCTTTTGTTGATGCTTTTCTGCCAACCTTCATTCCAGATTTTGCGTAACTTCCAGATTCGTTCCTTGTCAGGAATATCCGTCTTTTTCAGCAACTTGTTGACAATGCTGCGTGTGCTTT
>JAZQTF010000228.1:0-19511 GCA_045630445.1 Acutalibacteraceae bacterium | reverse complement strand
GGCCAAAGGGGGCAGACTGTAAATCTGTTGCGATTCGCTTCGGTGGTTCGAATCCACCTTCTCCCACCAAAAAGACCTTTTGTCAATTTGACAAAAGGTCTTTTTAACTAAGTACGCCTTTTGGGCGCACTTAACTTCACTTTGTGCGCAGCACAATACATCACAGCGGCATCGCCGCATCATTTGGGCAACGCCCAAGCATCACTTAACATTGATTGATACTATTATAATTTAGTTGTATAAACCTGAATTTGACAAAAGGTGATACTATGAGCAGGAAAAATCATAAGAAATCAAAATGGACTCCGCCAAAAGAATATGAGGATTATTTTGGCCGTTCATCAGATGCGCAGTTCAGAGAAAAACATCCAACAGGATATAAATTTTTGGTTTTGTTGGGTATCGCTGCGTTGTTGTTACCTGCAATCTTGTTTTCTGTATTAGTAGGCACAGAGAGCGGGTGGGTTATACTTGGCGCAGTGGGTGGCTTTATATTTGGCATAGGATTGTTTAATTTTGTTGCTATTATCATCAAACAATATTTAGGTCATTGGGTTAGTATTATATCCTTTTTAGTTGGTGGACTTATGATGTTGACAAGTTGGATTTTTTGCCAATGGTTCTAAATGCTTTTTAAATATAAAAACGGTGCAGTTAGTCTGCACCGTTCATTTTTTATTACAGCAATTTTCTTCTCATTTCATCCCTGCTCATTACGCTCAGGTCAGCGGGCGCAATGTCAAAGATTGTCTGGCAACCAGTGATGCCACGCTCCTTCATTCTCATAGCGGCTCTTGCAAGAGCAATAAGTACGCTTGAAGTAAACTGCGGGTTGGAGTCAAGAGTGAGTTTGTATTCAATAGTCTGTTTGCATTCACCGTCCCAGCCTGTAACGCCGCTGCGGATTACGCTGCCGCCATGGGGAAGACCCGAATGATTCTGTGCCATTTCTTCTTTTGTGATGAATTCAACCGTTGTGTCGTAGTCCGCAAAATAGTTCGGCATAGTCACAATCGCCTTTGTGATTGCGTCTTTGTCTGCGCCATCTTCTGCCACAACGAAGCAGTGACGTGTGTGCTTTTCCCTCGTTGTCAGTTCAGGATTTTCTCCCGCACGTACTCTGTCAAGTGCTGTGGGAACGGGGATTGTGTATTGACGGCAGTCAACAACACCGGGAATGCGTCTTACAGCGTCAGAATGGCCCTGGCTTACGCCTCTGCCCCAGAAGGTGTAGTCCTTACCCTGCGGGAGAATAGCGGCTGCATAAAGGCGGTTAACGGAAAACAAACCCGGGTCCCAGCCGCCTGAAATAACGGCGATGTTTCCGTTTTCCAGAGCGGATGCGTTAACTTTTTCAAAATGCTCACCGATAGCGGCATGAGTGTCAAAACTGTCAATTACGTTGAAGTATTTTGCAAGCTCGGGAGTCATCTCGGGCAGATCGGTTGCACTGCCACCGCAGAGGAGCAAAACGTCAATTTTACCCTGCCAGGAGAGAATATCGTCCATAGAAACAATCGGCACGTCGGGAGTGCGGATAGTGAGTGATTCGGGATTTCTGCGGGTAAACACCGCAACAAGAGTCATATCGTCATTCTGCCTGATAGCACATTCAGCACCTTTTGCAAGGTTGCCGTAGCCTACAATACCAATCTTTATCATTAAAAAACACCTCGCTGAAAATGTATTATAAATATATTAAAAACGAAAGAATTATATCATAATTGTATTATAAAAATCAACACTTGTATAAATAAAATAAGCGTCCGATTTTTGTCGGACGCTTGCTTTTTACATTTTCAGAAGTTCCCTTACAAGCGGAATTTTTTTGAGTATCATACCCGTGATGATACAAACAACGCAATCAAGCAACGCAAGTAAAAGCACAAGTATAATGTTCATTTCTGACGGCAGAATGAAAATATATATTTTGAAAATTATATGCACGTGGAAAAGGTATATCGGCAATATATACTGACCGAGTTTTGAAACGCAGCCAATGAACTTTTCGCTTTTTATGTTGTCAAAATTACGCATCAGGTTAAATATACCTATTGAAATAAGGAGCGCTCCAACGGTGGGGAAGCAAGTGTTAACCCCGTCCTGAATGGTGCCGGAATAGTTTGAAGAAACGATAACGTCAAATATTACCAATGCCCAGCCGATGAGCAGAGAGATTGCAGAAATAACGTTGTTCAGCTTCTTGCGGAACATAATTCCACCAAGCAGGAAGTATAGAATGGAGTACAGCGTAAAGAAACCGCTTTTAATCGGGAGCGTTTGTAATGAGAGAGTCTTTCCGAGTATAACAACGCTGAAATCAGGCGCCCAATGTTGCATACCAACCATAATCAGATTGTAAAGGAATGGGAATACAAACAACGCCAGCATCACAAGATTACGCCAGATTTTGTTTTTTGCCTTGTCAAGTTTGTTGAGTATCGGATAAAGCAGGAAGAGGATTATAAGCGTCCTCATAAACCAGTCGGGGAACTCAACAATCTGCCACACGAGGATAATTAACGCAACCCTTGCCGCCTTTATGTAAACTTTTTCGGTTGTGTATTCTTTGTTGAGCATCAGTGCACCATTGACCATAAAGAACAAAGGCACCGAGCAGGAGCAAAGACACATCACAATCTGCGGAAAGGAGATGTTGTAAACACCATCCGTGAAAGAGCCAAGGTTTACATACGCGTCAAGATGATAGAATACAATCATACACGCTGATAAGAGTTTGATTATATCAAGTGAGATATATCTGCCGCTATTCGGTTGTAAAGATTTTTCAGACATGCGATCACCTCTGAAATATAATTTTCATTTTATTATATTACATATTGACAATAAGTGCAAGGTTTTGCAAAAATAAAATAGCATCCGATTTATACAATCGGATGCTATTCTTTTACAAATTCAATGATGTCACTTACTCCGCAATCAAGCACATAACACAGCGCGTCAAGAGTTTTTGTGCTTATCGCTTCGCCTTTTTTAATTCTGTGCAGTGTGTTTGCAGAGAATCCCTGCTTGAAAATCAGATGGTATTCCGTGATACCTTTTTTCAAAAGCGTTTTATAAAACGGCGCATAACTAATCATCTCTATCACCGTTTTAATATTAGCATACTTAATCTCTTGACTATGCTTAAAATGTTGAGTATAATTATTAAAAAATGTAAAGGAGAATTTAAATGGTCGGCTTTGTTTGTGTTTGCATTATATTGATTATATTGTGGATTGTGATTCGAATAATCTTGAACGGTCCGCTTTTTAATGTTCAAGGTGATGAGCCTGACACACAGGTTGATGAAACGTTGACAACTAATATGAATATTGAAAAACAGATTGCCGAAGAAAAGCAGGAAGATTCTTGGCTCAATGAGGCAGTAGAGCGTATGGTTAAAGATGTTGCACCGATATTTCGTATGATGGTTCTTGCCAACGAACCTGATTGTTGGGAGCGTCCAAGGATTTATTCTAGTGATGATGGTGTATGGATTATTTTGGAAAAGAGAGGCGAGGATTTATGTACTAGAAATTTAAAAGATTATTATAACGGAACTAGTCGGGATGGATGGGAAAAGGCTTTAAACAGATTTAAAGAAGATCTGTTTCGTGAACGTGCCGGTCAAGTAAATTTCAATATGGTATATCTTGCGGATCATCTGATTAAGGTTGATGATTTAAATAAATATGACTCGGATTATACATTAACATATAGATTTCGTGTACCATTTAAGCGTGGTACTAGTGAGTTCTACAAGTTTGAAACGGCATTTTATAAAGAAATACACAAAACAAAAATTTTAAGTTGTGAGGAGTAAAGATTATGGCTATTAAAGATTATTATGGTAAATGTGGTTCGTGTATTCATTGTGATTTAAGTTCAGGATATACTTTTTGTTATTCCACAACATTTAAATGTACGTGGCACAATAGAAGTGTAAAGGGTGATGAGAATAGTTGTAGTAAATTTGAACCCGCACAAGGACGTTCAAATCAAACAATTGCTATCTATGATAAATAAAATAGTACATAACATTTGAATAAAACAAAAAAGGACTCATCGTAAGATGGGTCCTTTTTTGTTGGCAGCGGAATAGGGATTCGACCGTCTGCGTTGCAGACTAACGGTTCAACGACCGTTGCTTCGCAACAGTACCCGTTTCGCCACTGCTCACTAAAAACAATTCCCCGAATTGTTTTCTTAACGTTCGCACCCTCTCGGGTTCGAATCCCAATAATTGCAACAAAAAAATATGAGCCCAACCAAAAGGTTGAACTCATATTTTGGCAGCGGAATAGGGATTCGACCGTCTGCGTTGCAGACTAACGGCTCAACGACCGTTGCTTCGCAACAGTACCCGTTTCACCACTGCTCACTAAAAACAATTCCCCGAATTGTTTTCTTAACGTTCGCACCCTCGCGGGTTCGAATCCCAATATCAACTAAACAAAAAAAGAAACACCGTACAAAAGTACGATGTTTCTTTTTGGCAGCGGAATAGGGATTCGAACCCCAACAAACAGAGTCAGAGTCTGTCGTGCTACCGTTACACTATTCCGCTTTGAACACAAAGAATATTATATACTATTTTTTCCAAGTGTCAAGTGTTTTATGCAAAATTTTTAATTTATTTTGCGATTTTTTTATATTCGTCAGCGAGAGCGGAAAGTCTGACAGGTGATTGTTCACCTGTTTCCATATTTTTGAGTTTTCCGCAGTCGGTAGCAATCTCATCATCGCCAAGAACTATAACGTATTTTGCACCGATTTTGTCAGCGTATTTCATCTGCGCTTTGAGTGAGCGCTTTGTCAGGTCAAACTGAGCGGCAATGTCGTTGAGTCTGAGTGTGTTTACATATTTAACAGACTCATTGAATGCGGTTTCACCGATGCAAGCAATATATACGTCGCATTTCGGAGGCTCGGGGAAATAACATCCCTGCGCTTCCATAAGGAGCATAAGTCTTTCAAGACCAAGACCGAAGCCGAGAGAGGGGATATGGGAGCCGCCCATCTGCTCAACAAGTCCGTCATAGCGTCCGCCGCCACAGACTGTTCCTTGTGCGCCAATGCTGTTTGAAACAAATTCAAAAACAGTTTTTGTATAATAATCAAGACCTCTTACAATGGATGTGTTGACAGCAAAGTCAATGTTCATTGCTTTGAGATGATTCTGCAAACTTTCAAAATGCTCCTTACATTCGTCACAAAGATAGTCAACAGTCCTCGGAGCATCCTTTGCAATCTCACCACAAACGGGGCTCTTGCAGTCAAGAATTCTCATCGGATTTGTTTCAAGTCTGCCGTGACAAGTGCCGCACAACTGTTCCTTGTTGCTTTCAAAATGCTGTTTGAGAGCGGTATGGTACGCTTTGCGACATTCAGGGCAACCGATGGAGTTGATCTGAAGTGCAAGGTCCTTGATGCCGAGTTTCTTGAAGAAACGGTCAGCGAGTGAAATGATTTCAGCGTCTGCAAGTGCGTCCTGAGCGCCGAAACATTCAATACCGAATTGATGAAATTCACGCAATCTGCCCGCTTGCGGTTTCTCGTAACGGTAGCAGGAGGTAAGGTAAGCAACCTTCTGCGGCAAACCCTCGTTGTAGAGCGCGTGTTCAAGCAAAAGTCTTACCGCACCCGCAGTACCCTCGGGACGCAGTGTGATTGAACGTCCACCCTTGTCCTCAAAAGTATACATTTCTTTCTGCACAATGTCGGTTGTGTCGCCAACACTTCTCTGGAAAAGTTCTGTATATTCAAAAACAGGTGTGCGTTCTTCGCGGTAACCGTAAAGAGCGGCAACCTCAAGTGCTGTTTTTTCAATGTATTGAATCTTATGGCTTTCGGCAGGTAATACGTCTTGTGTACCCTTGATTGCTTTGATAGAAGCCAAATTTATTCCTCCTAACAAATAGATAAAAGGCTTTTATACTTTTTGCGGTATAAAAGCCGTATATCCTGATATTATCTGATAACTCTTACGCGAACAACGCCGTCAACTTCACGGAGTTTTGCAACAACAGTGTCGCTAACGCTGCCCAAAAGGTCAACAACTGTGTAAGCCATATTCTTCTTTGACTTGTTTGTAAGGTTTTCAATGTTGATTCCCTCAGCGGAGAACACGCTTGAAATACTTGCGATCATATTCGGAATGTTCTTGTGGATTACGCAAACACGGTCGCCTGTTGTTCTGTCAACGATAACTTCGGGCATATTAACGGAGTTCTTGATGTTACCGTTTTCAAGGTAATCAATGAGCTGAACTGCAGCCATGTGAGCACAGTTATCTTCAGCCTCAGGTGTGGAAGCACCAAGGTGGGGGATAGCGATTACGCCGTCAACACCGATGAGATTTTCGTTCGGGAAGTCTGTTGCGTAAGCGGAAACCTTACCGCTTGCAAGTGCCTCAATGATGTCTGCATCGTTTACAAGTTCGCCTCTTGCAAAGTTGAGGATGCGGACGCCATCTTTCATTGTTGCGATGGATTCCTTGTTTACAAGTCCGTTTGTCTCAGCGTTGAGCGGAACGTGGATTGTGATGTAGTCGCAGTTAGCGAAGATTTCTCTTGTGCTCTTTGCGTGCTTGATTGAGCGGGAGAGATTCCATGCAGCGTCAACGGAGATGAACGGGTCATAACCGAAAACTTCCATGACAAGGCTTTTAGCGCCGTTAGCAACAAGGATACCGATTGCACCAAGGCCGATAACGCCAAGTTTCTTACCCTTGATTTCAGGACCTACAAAAGCACTCTTGCCTTTTTCAACAAGTTTTGCAACGCCTTCCTGACCTTTGAGAGTCTTGCACCACTCAATGGAGGGGATGATCTTTCTGGATGTGAGAAGAAGTGCGCAAAGAACAAGTTCTTTAACTGCGTTTGCGTTAGCGCCGGGTGTATTGAAAACAACTACGCCCTGCTCACCGTAAGCGTCAACGGGGATGTTGTTTACGCCTGCGCCTGCTCTTGCAACTGCAAGGAGGGATTCCGGCACTTCCATGTCGTGCATTGCTGCGGAACGAACAAGGATTGCGTCGGGATTTTCAACTTTGTCACCGCAAGTGTAAGCCTTGGGATCAAAGTTATCAAGACCAAACGGTGAAATTTTATTTAAAGTAAGTACCTTATACATTGGTTTCAATCTCCTTTTATACGTTTAATGATTAAGCGTTCTTTGCTTCAAAGTCAGCCATGAATGCAACGAGTTTCTCAACGCCCTCAATCGGCATAGCGTTGTAGATGGAAGCTCTCATACCGCCAACGCTTCTGTGACCCTTGAGGTTTACGAAACCTGCTGCTGTTGCTTCCTTAACGAATTTAGCGTCAAGTTCTTCATCGCCTGTAACAAAGGGAACGTTCATGAGTGAGCGGTCCTCTTTGACAACTGTGCCCTTGAAGAGTTTGCTGTTGTCAAGGAAATCGTAAAGGATTGCAGCCTTTTTCTTATTGTATTCGCCAAGTTTCTCAACTGTGCCGAATTCGCTCTTGATCCATTCAAGAACGAGTTTTGCAACGTAGATCGGGTAGCAGGGGGGAGTGTTGTACATTGAATCGTTGTCAGCGTGAGTCTTGTAGTTGAGCATTGTGGGTGTGAATTCCTTTGCGTTGCCGATAAGGTCCTCACGAACGATAACGATTGTTACACCTGCGGGAGCGAGGTTTTTCTGAGCACCTGCGTAGAGCATACCGAACTTTGTAACGTCGAGCGGCTCAGAAAGGATGCAGGAAGAAATATCTGCTACGAGCGGCACATCGCCTGTGTCAGGAAGTTCGTTGAACTTTGTGCCGTAGATTGTGTTGTTGAGACAGATGTGGAAGTAGTCTGCGTCAGGTGTGAAAGTTGCTTTGTCAAGTTTCGGAATGTAGGAGAAAGTCTTGTCTTTGGAGGAAGCAACTGCTTTTGCTTCGCCGTAACGGCCAGCCTCCTGATAAGCCTTTGTAGCCCACTGACCGGTGATAACAAAGTCAGCCTTGCCTGATTTATTCATAAGGTTGAGCGGAATCATAGCAAACTGAGTTGAAGCACCACCCTGAAGGAAGAGAACCTTGTAATTTGCGGGGATGTTCATGATTTCTCTGAGAAGAGCCTCTGCGCTCTGGATGATTGACTCATAAACTTTGGAGCGGTGGGACATTTCCATAACGGACTGACCGCTGCCCTCGTAATCCATCATTTCTGCTGCTGCTCTTTTAAGCACTGCTTCCGGAAGAACTGACGGTCCTGCGGAAAAATTGTAAACTCTTGCCATTGTAATGACCTCCTGAAAAATATAAAAGTTTGTTTAATGTTTTGTCATTGAACTGAATTATAGATCAATTAAACTATACCGTCAATAGATTGACAAAGAATTAACAAAGTTATCTGTGAATTTTATGTGTACAAACTAAAAGTTGTTTATATTTTTGTCAATCTTTTAATAAAAAAGTAATTTTCGGTTATATACAATTTAAGTTTAGCGTGATATAATTACAAGAAATTACACTTTGGACAAAGGTGGCGACGTTGATGAAAGTCGTTGTCAGACGCATTATATATATTATAATTAGTATAGCAATCTGGCTTGGTGTTACTTCTGTGCCGCAGGTTGAAAGCGGCCCTGTCTATGCGCCCGCACTGCCGGACATTCCCGTTGTAAGTCCGTTTGAAAATGCACTTGCACAGTATGATGAAGATGAACTTATCGGAATGCTTTTTGAAGCATCCATCACAGAGATTCTGCAACTTCTTGACAATGGTGTTTTCACATCCGTACAGATTACTGAATATTACCTTGAACGAATTGAGGAGTATAACCCCGACTTCAACTGTTTCATAACGATGTGTGATGACGTGCTTGAAGTTGCAGCGCTTCGCGATGAACAACGCGCAAGGGGAGAGATACTCGGCACTCTCCACGGTGTGCCGATTGTTATAAAGGATAACATTGACCTTGAGGGATATGCCACAACAAATGGTGAAAGCTGGCGTGTCAACAATATTGCTTATGACAACGCAAACGTTGTGCAGAAACTTATCGATGCGGGTGCAATCATCATCGGCAAAACGAATATGAGCACAATGGCTGATTACGCTGAGCATTCAATCAGTCAGGTGCAGGGTGAAACAAAGAATGCTTACAGCCTTGATTATTCACCGGGTGGCTCGTCGGGTGGCTCTGCGGTTGCAGTTTCGCTCAATTTTGCTGCTGCCGCACTCGGCACGGATACAAACTCATCCTTGCGGGTGCCGTCCGCTTATGCAAGCACAGTTTCCTTGCGGACAAGTTATGGCCTGATTGACAAAGACGGAGTTGTGCCGCTCGTTTATGACAGAGATGTTGTCGGTGCAATAACAAAAACGGTTGAAGACCAGGCGTTGATGCTTGACGTAATGACCGACAACAAATATTCTTTTTATGATGACCTTGATGCTGATTGCCTGAAAGGTGCAAAAATCGGCTACATAGTTGAACTTTGTGAAATTACATCAGTTTTTCCATTCAGCCATTCAAGTGTGAATATGGAGATACTTGACGCGGTAAATCGTGCAATAAAAGAGATGGAGCAAGCGGGTGCAACAATTGTCCGTGTCAGTATGCCCAATCTGTTTTATTACAATTCAACCCGTTCTTATGACGCTATGCATTCCGACTTAAAGCGTGCGTTTGAGCAGTATGACCTTGACGGAGTAGTTTTCCCGACTTGTCTTTCATCAACTCCGCCGAGTGGCTTTGATGCTTATGGTGAGCCGCTTTCTCTCAAATGTGCGTTTATAAATCCCGTACGTTATTTTTCATCACCGCTCGGAATTCCCGATATCTGTGTGCCCGTAGGATACACAAGTGACGGCTTGAGCATAGGAATGGAGATGCTTGGACTGAAAGGCTACGATAAGACTCTGATTAACCTTGCTTATTCCTATGAGCAGGCAACGCATCATCGCACACCGTCACCACTTGCGCCCAATCTTTATCAGTACGGCGAATCAGACCTTGACCAATATTTATTTATACTTAAGTATAAGGATAATGAACAATTCGCATAAAATAAAAAATCCCTGCTCATCCGAGCAGGGATTTCTGTCTTTAAAGGTTAATTATTTAACAGCGTCTTTGAGGCCCTTACCTGCTTTGAAAGCGGGGATCTTGGAAGCCGGAACGATGATTGTTTCGTTTGTCTTGAGGTTGCGAGCCTGCTTCTCTGCACGCTGACGAACTTCAAAAGTACCGAAGCCAACGAGCTGAACCTTGTCACCAGCTACGAGAGCGTCCTGGATAGAGTCGATTGTTGCTACGAGAGCCTTTTCAGCGTCTTTCTTGCTGAGACCTGTCTTTTCTGCGATTGCTGCTACCAATTCTGTCTTGTTCATGATAAAATCCTCCAAAATAATTTTTACCTTGTTATGCCAAGGCTACATCTTTTTAGCCTCATCCCATAACTCGTCGAGTACGGAAAGCGGCTGTTCGTCAATCCTTAACCCTCTTTCGCGGGCAAGGTGTTCAACCAGTGTAAATCGATTTATAAATTTGTTGCACGCTTTGGTCAGGGCATTTTCCGCATCAATGCCAAGTAACCTTGACGTGTTGACTGCGGCAAAAAGCACGTCACCAAATTCTTCTTCAATGTCATCTCTGTTACCCTGCGCAATGGCTTGTTTGAATTCGGCAACTTCCTCATCAATCTTATCCAGTGCGCCGTGGTAATCGTCCCAATCGAACCCTACCCTTGCTGCTCTTTGCTGAACTTTGTGGCTGCGCATAAGTGCCGGCAAAGTCATCGGAACATCCATCAGACTTTGTGAAGCATTCTGTCCCTTGCTTTTCTTTTTGATTTCATCCCAGTTTTTAAGCACGTCATCAGTACCGGAAACTGAAACGTCAGCAAAAACGTGGGGATGACGCTCAATAAGTTTTTTGCAAACCATATCGGAAACGTCATCAAAATCAAAATTGCCGTTTTCATCTGCAATCTGCGAATGGAAAACAACTTGCATAAGCACGTCGCCAAGTTCTTCTTTTAGCAGGAGAGTGTCGCGCTTGTCTATAGCGTCAACAGCCTCATAAACTTCTTCAATGAAGTTTGAGCGGATGCTTTCGTGTGTCTGCTCTGCGTCCCACGGACAACCTCCGGGAGCACGAAGCACACGAATAATGTCAAGCAGGTCATTGATATTATATTTCTCTTTTAATGAAAAATTAATTGACATACAAAACATTGACTCCAAAACAAAATTTACACAGGCTATATATTACCGCAGAATTCCGCGTTTTTCAAGGGTTTTGACGATTTTTTCTCCAAAAGAAAACATTTTTATATCATTTGCATAAATACCGCGTACTAAAAATGTTACAAATATATAAACAAAAATCGCGATTATAACGGAAAATACGGTTGCAAGCCGTTGCGGAAGGATGTTTTCCGTTGCGTGATAACTGCTGTAAGCGGTGGCAGCACAGACAACCGAGCATAAAAACGGCTTTATAAACGTCATCATAAAATTGATTTTAACCTTCGTTTTCCTGAGCAGATACACAAGATTGAATGTAACCATTATCAGTGTTGACACCATTGTGCCGAAGATTGCACCGTTGATGTTGAAACGCGGCTGACCGACAAAGATTATATTCAGCGTGATTTTGAAAACCGCACCTATCACAAGCGACTTTATCGGCGCGGTCATTTCGCCAATCGCGTGGAGCATACTTATTATAGGTATTGAAAGCGAGAATAATACCATCGTCACGCCGTAAATCTGCAACACGGGAGTTGCCGCGTTTACAATGTCCGATTGAGCGGATGAATAAACAAGGGATAAAATCTGTCGCGCAAGCACCGCCATAACAAAACCTGATGGCATTGAAATAAAAACCGTCAGTCGTGTAACCATTGAAACAGTGCTTTCAATTCTGTGCTTGTTTTTCAGTTTCCACGCGCTTGCAAGTGCGGGTAATGCGCTTACACCGAGTGCACCCGTAATTGTGGGAATAAGGTTTTTGAAATCCATCGCGGAGTTGTAGCAACCGTAAAGATATGCGGAAATGTCGCTTGTCGGTATTTCGTCCGATATACTATACAGATTACGTATAAGTTCACTGTCAGTGTTGATTGCGTACGCAAGTCTGTTTTGTATTGTTGATGAGTCAATTATGTTTATAAGATTCATCGCAAGTCCGCCCACCATAACCGGCAGGGCAAATTTAAGCAAAGATTTAAAAATTTCCTTGTCGCTTTCTGCGGCAGGGGATAGCAGTAAATCCTGCTTTGTAAAACTGCCACCTTTTATCTTCTGACGGATGATGAGGTACAGTGTTGCAACAACTGAGCCGATTGTAACGCCAAGGATTGCACCCGCTGCAGTGTAAGGATATATATGTATAAGAAGTTCGCTTTCATCGGTGATTAAAAAATCAAAAACTGTGCCGTGTGTTTCGTATTCTGTCATTGCTTTTTTCATTATCATTTGTGCAAATCCAATTCCAAGCACCATCTTGCAAACCGCTTCAATCAGTTGTGAAACTGCGGTCGGATACATATTGCTCTGACCTTCATAATATCCTCTGAAAGCGGCGGTGATGCAACAGAAAAAGATTGACGGCGCAATCATAAAAATGCTGTAAACCGCATTCGGACTCTGTGCGATATGCTCAGCGTAAGGCCTTGCAACCAGTAACACAACAGCCGACCCGATGCTGCCCGTGATAAGAAAACATTTTACGCTGACACGCAGAATTCCCTGCACCTGCTTGTAATAGCCGAGTGCCATATTCTGCGACACAAGCCGTGAAATCGCAACGGGCAGACCAATTGTTGCAATCGATAAAACAGGGAAGAAAACTCCGTAAGCGGTTGAAAAATGGCCACGTCCAACCGCACCGATAAAATTTGTGAGCGGTATCTTGTAAAGCATACCTATCAGTTTGACCATCAGCGTTGAAACGGCAAGAAGAAACGCGCCGTTGATTACGCTGTATCTTTTTATTCTTTGCAAATGAAACACATCCCTTGTACCAGATACTCTATTTATACGGAGTGTTTCGGTAACATATCCCTGCCCGACGCATATTATGTAACGAAGATTAACTTCAAAAATAAAACGGGAGGATTATAAATGAGTGATAAAGATAACAGAATTTCATCTCATCTTGCGGATGAATTGAGCGCTGCAAGTGACGGTTGCACGGATGCAATCTGTTGCGACGTGCCAAGAGTTTATGATTCCTGCGCTGATAAGGATTGCGTTGAGGACCTGCGGGTGTATTTCACGGATTGCGCGCAGAAGATTATTGATTGTGCAACGTCCGTCAGATGCAGAAAGTGTGAGATAATCAGTTGCTACGTTGACGTGGAGGCAACTCCTTTCAACAAGGGCTTTTACAGTGTTGATGCAACATTCTTTTTCAGAAACACTTTTGATGTTTTCACATCGCCCAGTGCAACGCCCACAACCGTCTGCGGACTTTCAACGTTTACAAAGAAATGCATCCTTTACGGCAGTGAGGGCAGCGTAAAGGTGTTTTCATCCGAATTCACAAGTGACAGTTTTGATGCGCAGAATCTTGCAATCACAACAAATCCAAGAGCAAAAGTCCAGGCGGTTGACCCGATTTGTCTGTCAGCGGAATTGAAAAACATTGAGTGTTGTTGCGATTGCTGCAACGTGCCTGTTTCTGTGGGCAGACTCTTTGACGGCAGCTTCCACGATGTTTCAGCAAACAGAGCGGTGTTTGTGACAATCGGAATGTTTATCATCGTGCAGCTGGAGCGTGACGTGCAGATGCTGATGCCCGCTTACGATTTCTGCATTCCGCAGAAAGAGTGTTGCTTTGATGAGGATACTCCGTGTGATATTTTCAGAAAAATTCAGTTTCCCGTAAACGAGTTTTTCCCACCGAATGTCAGCAACATAGATAACGGCAACTCCCATAATGGTTGTTGTGCGGGATAAATAAAAAACGGTGGCTGTTTTCAGCCACCGTTTTGATTTTGCTCTTAAATTTTGAATCCTGCGTTGAACATATTTATCGTGTCCGTACATCTGCCCTTATCGTTTGATGCACCCATAGCGATTGCAATAAGAGTGCGTCCGTCCTTTGTAGCCGTTGCAACAAGGCAGTAACCCGCACCGTATGTCATACCGGTTTTGAGTCCCGTTGCATAGGGGTAATAATACTGACTGCTTGTGTTGAGCAGGGAGTTTGTGTTTTTGAATGTGAGCCACTGACCTGTGAGCGTGGAAATTGTCATTTCGTAGGTTGAGGCAACGTTTCTGACAAGCTGGTATTTCATCGCTTCCTGCGCAATCAGGAGCAGGTCGTGCACAGTTGTGTAATGATTCGGGTCGTGATAGCCGTCAGGGTTTACGAAGTTTGATGAGGTCGCACCGAGTTTCTGTGCAAATCTGTTCATCAGTGATGCGAAGTAATTGACCGCCGCAACGTTTGTCATTCCGGGATAACCTGAAACGTATTTTGCAACGTTGACCGCGATTGTGTATGCGGCATCGTTGCCCGAATTCATCATAAGTCCCGCAATAAGTTGCGAGAGCGTCAGTTTGTAACCTTTCTGGAGTCCGCATACGCTGGAATCGTAACCAATCATATCAATCTCATCGCCAACCGTCATCACTGTGTCGCCCGTCATATAGTAAAGTGCAACGCTTACCGTGAGCAGTTTTGTTGTGCTTGCGGGGTAACACTTGACGTTTGCGTTTTTCTCAAACAACACTTTGCTGTTTGTCACATCGTAAAGAAGCGCATTCTGTGAGTATTGAATGCTGATGTCGAGCGGCTTTGGCTGAGTTGTTGTTGGCTTTGTTGTAGTTGTTGTGGTAGTGGTTGGTTTTGTTGTTGTAGTTGTTGGCTTTGTTGTTGTGGTTGTTGGTTTAGTGGTGGTAGTTGTTGGCTTTGTTGTGGTTGTGGTGAATGGTTTTGTTGTTGTGACAGTTGTGGAAATCGTTGTCTGCTGAGTTGTCTGCTCGGTTGTCGGCCCTTCCGTTGTTGGTTTGAATGGCCCGTCAGTAACCGTTGTTATCCAGTGACCGGGAGTGTGGAGTGTTGACTGTGTTTCTTGCCCGGTTGTGGTTGTTGTGACTGTAGTTGTCGGAATGTATGAGATGTTTTCCCACGCCTGCTCAACCTTTGAAGCACGGCTGCCGAAACTTGTTGCAACAATAGCGCTGATAAACATAATTGCCGCTACCGTGATTGATATGATTCTTTTTGCCATGCTTTCACCTCTTTGCTTTCAGAGTCTGTTGGGAATTACTGTCCTTTTATTGCGTCCTCAACGTGCTGCAAAACGTCATTTGCAAGCCTGTCGGGGCAGTCAACAAGCGGCACGTGACCGCAGTTGGGATATTCAAGAAGTTTTGAGTGCTTGATTGCTTCGTGATTTTCAAGTATTTTTTCACGGATAACGACAAAGTCTTTTTCACCCGTTGTGAGTGAAACGGGGCAGGTTACAAGCCTGATTGTGTCATCACCCTGCGCGTAAGCGGTGGGGGAGTCACTCATATTTTCTGTTGACCACGCCCAGTTGATATTGTTCTGACAACGCTCTTTTGCGTTTTCAAGAATGAGAATTTCAAAATCTTCATCACTCGGTCTTTCAACAACGTAGAGAAGTTTGTTCCAGAACATACGGATTTTGTCGTAATCCTTTGCCATGAAAATGCTGTGTGACGGATAAGACTTTGAGTCTGCCGCCATCGCTTCATAATTCGGGTAAGGCTTGTCCGTCATCATAACGCCCTTTTCATCTCTGGGGAAAAGGTGTTGACCTCTGTGGCTTACGCCTTCAATGCCGAAGATTGACTGCACAAGTTCGGGGTGCATAACCGCAAGTTCAAGTGCAATCGGTGTTGCGGTTGACCAGCCGACAACGTGCGCTTTCTCAATTCCTTTTGCCTTGCAGAAAAGGTAAACGTCATTTGCAAGTTCTTTGAGTGAGCGGAACTCGTTGTTGTAGGATGAATCGCCGTAACCGCGAAGGTCGGGCGCATAGCAGTGCAGTTTGTGGCACACTCTGTCAACAAGGGGGAGCATGCTCACGCCCGATGCCATGTTGCCGTGCAGAATTACAATGTTCTCGCCGCTTGAACCTTTTTCGATGTAAGCGACAGTTTCACCGTTTTCAATGTCAATGAATTTCTTCTCATAAACGTACATAAATATCGTGTCTCCTTTGCGGAATTTAATTCATCTGAGCCTATCTTTTGAATTGTAACACAATGAGAAAAAGTTTTCAATACTTCTTCATTACTTCGTTTTGATCACGGATTGAGTCGCAAACACGGATTTTTCAACGAAAAAACCCGAAAAAATACTATAAAAAAATAAAAAAATTGCCAATACATTAAAATAAAGTATTGACAACATAAAAAAAGTATTATACAATTACAGAATACAAAATGGCATAAAATGCCCTATTCGCGATTTTATGTGATTATAATAACACAAAACTTCGCGGATTTCAAGAGGGAATTTTGGACATTTTACTGTTCTGAAAACATGGCCCAATCCACCCCTGTCGCAGCGCAGGAAATTCTAAGAACGGAGTGATACTTTTCATGGTGAACGTAAAGGATGTCAAACTCGGTAAGACGGTGAGAAAAAGTTTCTCAAAGATTAACGAGGTTATGGAAATGCCGAATCTTATTGAGATTCAGAAGAACTCCTACAAGTGGTTTGTTGAGGAGGGTATGCGTGAAGTATTGCGCGACATTTCCCCGATAACCGATTACAGCGGAAATCTTGTCCTCGAGTTTGTGGACTACAAAATGGACGACAAACCGGTGTACAGCATCAAAGAGTGTAAAGAGAGAGATGCAACATACGAAGTGCCCTTGAGGGTAAAAGCGAGAATCAAGAATAACGAGACTGGTGAGATTACAGAGCCGTCAGAAATTTATATGGGTAACTTCCCGCTTATGACTGACAGCGGCACATTCGTAATCAATGGTGCTGAGCGAGTAATCGTTTCTCAGCTTGTTCGTTCTCCCGGTGTGTATTATGGAATGAGTTACGACAAGACAGGTAAGAAGATGTTCACCACTACTATCATTCCGAACAGGGGCGCTTGGCTTGAGTACGAGTCCGATCAGAACGATGTGTTCTACGCTCGTATTGATAAAAACAGAAAGATTCCGGTAACAACACTCATCCGTGCACTCGGACTTGGCACAGATGCAGAGTTGCTTGAATTCTTCGGCGAGGATGAAAGAATCCTTGCAACAATGGAAAAGGATTCCACAAAGACAACTGAGGACGCACTCATTGAAGTTTACAAGAAACTTCGTCCGGGTGAGCCGCCCACAGTAGAAACTGCTAAATCCCACCTTGAAAGCCTCTTCTTTGATGAGAAGAGATATGACTTGTCAAGAGTAGGACGTTATAAGTACAACAAGAAACTTGCAATCTCTGACAGACTTGAAGGCAACGTGCTTGCAAGAGATGTTATCAGTGACTACACAGGTGAGGTTATCGCTGAGAAGGGTGAGAAACTCACAAGAGAGAGAGCAAGAGAGATTGAGAATGCAGGTGTATGCATCGCTTACGTTGACGTTGACGGCAGAGAAGTAAAAGTTGTTTCCAACGGAATGGTTGACATCAGCTGCTATGTAAACTTTGACGCAAAAGAACTTGGCATCAACGAGAAAGTAAGTTTCAAAGTTCTTACTGAAATTCTTGAAAGATGCGGCGATGACGAGGATGAACTCAAAGAGGAGATCAAGGCTAACAAAAACAGACTTATCCCCACACACATCACAATCGAGGACATCTACGCAAGCATCAACTATCTCAACTGCCTTGCAAATTCAGTGGGCAAACTTGACGATATAGATCACCTTGGCAACAGACGTATCCGTTCCGTAGGTGAACTTTTGCAGAATCAGCTCAAAATCGGTTTCACCCGTATGGAGAGAGTTGTAAAAGAGCGTATGTCTGTTCAGGTTCAGGAGTCAGACGTACTTTCTCCCAATCCGCTTATCAATATCCGTCCTGTAGTTGCTGCAATCAAGGAGTTCTTTGGTTCATCACCGCTTTCACAGTTCATGGACCAGACAAACCCCCTTGCAGAACTTACTCATAAGCGCCGTCTTTCAGCGCTCGGCCCCGGCGGTTTGTCAAGAGACAGAGCGGGATTCGAAGTTCGTGACGTACATTACAGCCACTACGGCAGAATGTGTCCGATTGAGACCCCTGAAGGACCGAACATCGGTCTTATCTCCTACCTTGCTACTTTTGCAAGAATTAACGAATATGGCTTCATTGAGGCTCCTTTCAGACGTGTTGACAAAGCAACCGGTAAAGTCCTTGAAGAAGTTGTTTATATGACCGCAGATATGGAGGACGATTACATCGTTGCCCAGGCAAACGAGCCGCTTGATGCAGAGGGCCGCTTTGCACGTGCAAGAGTAAACGCTCGTTTCCGTGACGAGTTCCTTGAAGTTGAGCCTGAGAAGATTGACTTTATGGACGTTTCTCCGAAGATGGTAGTATCCGTTGCTACCGCAATGATTCCGTTCCTTGAAAACGATGACGCAAACCGTGCACTCATGGGTTCAAACATGCAGCGTCAGGCAGTACCGCTTCTCAAGACAACTGCTCCGCTCGTTGGTACAGGTATGGAGTACAAGGCTGCTGTTGACTCAGGCGTTGTTGTGCTTGCAAAACGCGCAGGTACAGTAACAAGCGTCAGCGCTGACCGTGTTATCGTTAAGACAGACGATGGAGAAGAGGACGTTTACGATATTATCAAGTTCCTCCGCTCCAACCAGGGCACATGTATCAACCAGCGTCCCGTTGTTTCACTCGGCGAGAGTGTTGTAAAGGGACAGGTAATCGCAGACGGCCCTGCAACAGATAATGGTGAAATCTCCCTTGGTAAGAACGCTTTGATCGGCTTTATGACATGGGAAGGTTACAACTACGAGGACGCCGTTCTCCTCAATGAGAAAGTTGTCCGTGATGACGTATTTACATCAATCCATATTGAAGAGTATGAGATTGAAGCAAGAGATACAAAACTCGGCCCGGAAGATATCACAAGAGATATTCCCAACGTTGGTGAAGATTCACTCAAAGACCTTGACGAAAACGGTATCATCCGTATTGGTGCTGAGGTTCATTCAGGTGATATCCTTGTTGGTAAGGTAACTCCGAAGGGAGAAACCGAACTCACCGCTGAAGAGCGTTTGCTCAGAGCAATCTTCGGTGAGAAGGCAAGAGAAGTAAGAGATACATCAATGAGAGTTCCCCACGGTGAATACGGTATCGTTGTTGACGTTAAGGTGTTCACAAGAGAGAATTCCAAGACAGGCGAACTCAACCCCGGTGTAAACAAGGTTGTTCGTTGCTACATTGCTCAGAAACGTAAGATTTCAATCGGTGACAAGATGGCTGGTCGTCACGGTAACAAGGGTGTCGTTTCAAGAATTCTTCCCGAAGAGGATATGCCTTATCTTGCAGACGGTACTCCTCTTGAAATCGTTCTTAACAAGTCGGAGGCCAAGCGGTCTTAGGGAGA
>JAZQTF010000227.1:0-5181 GCA_045630445.1 Acutalibacteraceae bacterium | reverse complement strand
TGTGCCGACAGCCCTACCGCCTGCACCACGCTTCTGATTGCCACGCACGTAAGCGTTTATGTCACGCACCTCAACCGTTACGATAAGGTCGGGATTTTTTACATCAACAGTGAGATGGGGATAATTTTCAAGTATGTATGCACCTGTATCACGGCAGATGTCAGGAGATTTGAGCGGAAAACTTTTGTCGGAACGTTTTGCTTCAACCTTGAAAGTTTTTGCACATCGCAGGTCATCTTCAAGATAACTTACTGCGGTGCTCATAATGTCCGCCATATCCTTCTTTGCGATTGCCGCTCTTGAAAAACCTGCAATACCGAAAACACAGGAGATTCTGTCAGCCGCTTCATTCATATCAAAACTGTCATCGCAGGGTTCAATTGCGATTGTTGACTGCGCTTTGATAATTTTCACACTGCCAAGGTCCTTGAGTTTCCTTTTGATATTTTTGATAAGAACATCCTCAAAAGATGCTCTGTTCATTCCTTTAAGGGCGAGTTCGCCATTTTTGATGAGTATTACTTCTCTCATATATGCACCTTATTTCAAAGAATTATTTGCTTTTCAGAAGATTTGCCTGACCCTCCGCTATGCCCTCAACGAGCGCATCAATATCACTCTTTTCAGAAAAACGTGAAAAACTGATGCGAAGCGCACTGTCAATTCTTGCGGGAGAGACGCCCATTGATGAAAGCACGTAACTGCGTTTTCCCTTTGAGCAAGCCGAGCCTGACGAAACAAACACGCCCTTGCCTGACAAGAATCTGAGCATAACTTCCGAGCGGTAGCCCAACACGGAAATATTGAGAACATAGGGCAAAGATTCGGAAGATGAATTTATATAGACATCATTGAGTGCTGATAATTTTTCTGCAGCATAATCGCGAAGTTCACGGATGCGTTCAATATTCACATCAGCATCCCTGAGCGCTGAAACTGCGGCAGAGAAGCCGTCAATGAATGCGGTTGCCTGAGTGCCGGGTCTGATGCCCTTTTCCTGCCCGCCGCCAAAAACGGTTGACACAAGACGAGTGCCCTTTTTGACGTAAAGCGCACCGATTCCTTTCGGACCGTGGACTTTATGGGCGCTGACGGTAATCAGGTCTGCACCAAGAGTTTTTGGTGAGAATTTAAGTTTTCCGAACGCCTGCACACAGTCACTGTGCAACAGTGCGGGAGATTTCTTTCTGATGATTGCATTCCTTGCATCTGCAACAGGATTTATTGCGCCAACCTCATTGTTGACAAGCATAATGCTGACAAGAAAAGTTTTATCATCAATTGCTTCAAATATTTTTTCTTTTGAAACCGCGCCTGATGCATCGGGCTGAAGTTCAACAAGTTCAGTGGAATTCTTTCTGCACAGTTCCCTGAGAGTGTTCAGCACCGACGGATGCTCCGTTGCAGTTGTGACAACTTTGCTGCCGTTTCTGTAACCTGCGTAGAATGCGCCCTGAAGAGCAATATTGTTTGCTTCCGTGCCGCCGCTTGTGAAGTAAAGTTCCTCCGCACTGCAACCGATAAACTTTGCAATATTCTCTCTCGACTGCTCCATCATACGATTGGCCTGCACGCCGATTGAGTACAATGATGACGGATTTGCATACGTGTTTTTCAGCGAGTTAAGCACCGCTTCAACCGCCTGTTCACAAGGCGCTGTTGTTGCACTGTTGTCAAGATAGATGCTCTTCAAAACTCCACCTCCGTTAAAAATACTTAAAGATATTATAGTATATCACAAAGTGTACTTTATTTCAACTGCATATATCCAATAAACACAGGAAATACTAACTAAAAAATCATAAAAAAGAAGGGTGGAAGGGCGTATTGCCCACAAGTTATGGAAGTCAGATCATTTTTTACCAGACGGGGTATCATCAGATGCGTCAGTTACCTTGTCACGCTCATCATTGTTTTGTCAGTTTTTGCAATTTCCAATCATCACAAATCCGAGCAATACCGCGTGCAGGTTGAGATGGGTTATCAGCGTGCGCTCAACGAATTGAGCGAATATATCAGCGCAATTGACACCGCGCTTTCAAAAGGCGCATACGCAAACACACCGTCAATGCTCGGTCAGATTACATCAACTCTCATCAGGACAACTTCGGGCGCAAAAATGTCGCTGAGTGCTCTGCCCATCAGCGACCTTGAACTTGACAACACGTACAAATTCTTTTCTCAACTTGGCGATTATTCCCTTTATCTCAACAAGAAAATAGCATCGGGTCAGACACTCACACAGGATGAGAGAAACAGTCTTATCGGATTCGTTTCATTGCTGTCAGGAATTTCACGAGAAGTTGATTTTGCAAGACAAAACATAGGGTCATCCAAATATTTTACGGGATATGCGGAAAATAACCTTATAGCAGCAAATGAAGAATTGCAGTCACTTTCTTTTTCTGATTCACTCAAATCGGCGGAGACAAGTATGGAGGAGTTTCCGACTCTCATTTATGACGGGCCTTTCTCCGACCATATAATGCAGTTGACCGCGAAAGCACTTGAATATGAAGCGGAAATAACACAAGAGCAGGCAGCACAACTTGCGACAGAATTCGGCATCAGCAATCCACAGTTTGTTGGTATGGAAAACTCTGCGATTGAGCAATACTGTTTTTCAGGTGACGATGCTTATATCGGCATTTCAAAAAAGGGCGGATATCTTTGCTACCTTATAAAATCCGCAGACGTAATGCAGGAAAATTTGTCATCGGATGACGCGGTGCGGATTGCAAAACAATACCTGCAGAAAATCGGTTTCAATGATATGGTGGAAAATTACCACGCAACAACCGAAGGTCAGTGTACAATAAATTTTGCTTACACGAAAAACTCAATCACCTGCTACCCTGATTTAATCAAAGTTACGGTTGCACTTGACACGGGAGAAATAATCGGCGTTGATGCAAGAGGTTATCTTACAAATCACCACGAGAGAGACGATTTGCTCATCACACTCACCCAGGACGAAGCAAGAAACAGTGTAAGCCCTGATTTATCAGTGCTGAATTCAAGGCTGTGCGTCATTCCGAGTTCAGGTAAAAATGAATTTTTCTGTTATGAATTCCATTGTGTTGACAAAGATTCAAAAGAATATCTCATCTATATTGACACCCGGACAGGTCAGGAGGACAACATTCTGCTCCTGCTTTACAGCGATGGTGGCACGCTGACAAAATAAAAAAACTCGGTTGCTGTACGGCAACCGAGTTTTAATTTTAGGAAATATTATTCAAAGAAGTCGGATGAATCGTTGTTATCGTCATCGGAAGTTTCGTCCGAATGGAAAACAGGATAATCTGCTACCGGCTCTTCAACAGGCACTGCCTTAACTTCGTTATAACGTTTCATACCGGTACCTGCGGGTACGAGTTTACCGATGATAACGTTTTCTTTAAGACCAATGAGCGGATCTCTCTTGCCCTTGATTGCAGCATCTGTAAGAACCTTTGTTGTTTCCTGGAAAGATGCAGCGGAGAGGAAGGAGTCAGTTGCCAAAGAAGCCTTTGTGATACCGAGGAGCATCGGAGTTGCAGTTGCAAGAACAAGTCCTGCCTCACCTGCGTCAATTCTTCTCTGAATTGCAGCATTCTGAGACTCGAAATCACTCTTCTCAACGGTTGAACCCGGCAAGAAGTCTGTGCTTCCCTGCTCGTCAATTCTGACTTTCTTCATCATCTGACGAACAATAACCTCAATGTGCTTATCGTTGATATCAACACCCTGCATACGGTAAGTTCTCTGAACTTCCTGAATGAGGTAGTTGTGGAGAGCATCTGTGCCCTTGATTGCAAGAACATCATGCGGATTTACAGAACCTTCTGTGAGCACGTCACCAGCCTCAATATAATCGCCATCCTGAACACGCAAACGTGAACCGAACGGGATAAGGTAACTGCAGATTTCGCCACTGTCCTCGTTTGTGATGACAGCGTGTTTGTTGCTCTTGATTTCCTGAATTGAGCATTTACCGGAAATCTCACTGATGATAGCAAGATGCTTCGGCTTTCTGCCCTCGAAGAGTTCTTCGACACGGGGAAGACCCTGTGTAATATCGGCTGCGTTAGCGACACCACCGGTATGGAAAGTACGCATCGTAAGCTGTGTGCCAGGCTCACCGATTGACTGAGCAGCGATAATACCTACTGCCTCACCGATTGTAACAGGATCACCTGTTGCAAGGTTTGAACCGTAACACTTGATACATACGCCGTGCTTTGCCTGACAAGTAAGGAGTGAACGGATTACGACATTTGTTACACCTGCGTCAACGATACGCTGTGCATCGTCTTCCTTAATCATTTCATCCTTGCTCATGAGCAATTCGCCTGTTTCGGGATGATAGAGATCCTCAACGAGGTAACGTCCTCTAAGACGCTCGGAAAGTTTCTCAATCATTTCATTTCCGTCTTTGATATCGTAAATCTCAAGGCCCTTAGTTGTGCCACAGTCTTCCTCACGGATGATTACATCCTGTGATACGTCAACAAGACGACGTGTAAGGTAACCTGAGTCCGCTGTACGAAGAGCGGTATCGGCAAGACCTTTACGTGCACCACGGGAAGCGATAAAGTACTCAAGTACGTTAAGGCCTTCACGGTAGTGAGCACGAATCGGAACTTCGATTGTTTTACCTGCGGTATTTGCGATAAGACCACGCATACCTGCGAGCTGACGCAACTGGCTTTCAGAACCACGGGCACCGGAGTCAACCATCATATAGATCGGGTTGTCTTTGCCAAGGTTGGGTTTGAGGTCTGCAGAAACCTTGTCCGTACAATCTGCCCACGTTTTGATGACGTGGCGGGATTTTTCTTCGCGGCTCATAAGACCACGCTCATAGTTGCGTGTGATTCTGTCGATTGCAGCCTCTGCTTCTGCAAGGTAGTCCTTCTTTTCAGCAGGGATGATTGCATCGACAACGGCTACTGTAATACCGCTCTTTGTGGAGTATTTGTAACCCTGTGCCTTGACAACGTCAAGAACGTCAGCGGTGATTGATGTGCCGTGAACTCTGATACATCTGTCGATGATGTTACCAAGAGTCTTTTTATTTACAAGGAAGTCTACTTCAAGAGCAAACTCATTGTCAGGATTTGAACGGTCAACAAAACCAAGATCCTGCGGGATGGGACGGTTGAAGATGATGCGGCCGATGGTGGTTTCCACCAGGCG
>JAZQTF010000226.1:0-4123 GCA_045630445.1 Acutalibacteraceae bacterium | reverse complement strand
AACGTAAATAAACGAAGGGACTGTTGATAAAACAGTCCCTTTTGATTTCAGTTTCCGCTAAGCTCTTTATGGTATTCTTCAATACGTTTTACATATACGTTGTGCTTTTCGCTTTCCTCGGACTTTATATGTTCAAGGTACTTGCCGATCTTTTTAAGTTCAATTCCAAGACGGACTGAGTTGAATGACAAATTATTATCCCTTGCGTACTGAATATACTCAGCAATAATGAGATAGTATTCCATAAGGAATGTGTCATAAATCTTTGAGTCAATAGCGCCGTTTGCAAACTTTGCTTTGAGTGACGCTCTTTCTTCTTTTGATTTTTCCAAAGCCGCAAATGCTTTTTCCGAATCGTTAAAATATTTGTAGGATACAAACAGGTTTCTGTAAAGATACGCTCTTAACAAGGAGAAAATTCCCGTATTGTCGTTATTATCAATAGATATAGGATGATCAATTACAAACTTGTCAATACGTTCAATGGACTCCTTCGCATCATTTATCACCATTTCATAAAGTTCGTCACGGGTTTCCTTATCATTCTCCGGACAACCTGCATAAAGCATATGAGCGTAAGCACCCTGCTCAACTATAAGCAATCTGATCCAATCAACGAAAATACCCGTTGTTTCACCATTGTTAAGGTCATTGAAGATATCGTCGGTTGTTTCAAGATACTCTGAATAAGTAATATCATCTACGAATATTACCCCTTTTTCCATTTTGATATCCAACAACATTTTCAAAAACGCAATACACAGCCTGACCGACATGCTGAGTTCCGGAGAAAACTCCTGAAAATGCTTATGCTGAAAATCAGAAATCTCATCATACACTATTTTCTCGTCGCCAAACATATGAGCGGCTTGCATATAAAAGAGAACATATTGAGCAAGTTCATAGTCTGAGCACAGTGAACCCGAGGGAGAATAATGCTCGGCAATCATATTGTGCAACTGGTAGCGATTGTCAATCAGTTGCATCTTGTTTACGTCAACGGACATCTTCTGCCTTTCAAGGAAATATTGAACGATTCCCCTGGCAAAAGTTTCGACATCGCCATCATCCACGGGCTGAAGCATAAATGAATTAAGGTCTGACGGGATATCAAGATCCTCCGACTTTCTTCTCGCCGCGTGAACTTTTTTTACACCATATCTTGCAAGGGCATATCCCAACTCAAAATAAAGATTACTGCTTACGATATTACCATCTTTTTTCTGCAGAATCGCGATAAACTGATTGCACTCATTCATCTGATGAATGACTGTATCACCGATTGTAAAGCGGACAGAATTATTATCCTCATTACCGCCTACGTATCCCATATAATCATGCTCTTTTAAAATCTCACGCACACGGTGCGCAACCTCACTGTTACCACTCCATGCAATAAAAACCTTATCTTTCATCTTACGTCCCTCCACCTTTTTTATTAAGAGAAAACTACTCTGATAAGAACTTCTCCACATTATCAAGCGCCTTCTGGATATCCATAAATCCTTTTGAAATATGGTAACCATCCATCAGGGCGTGGTGCGCAGAGATGTCAAACGTCATAGCGTATCTGTCGCCCTCTCGCACGTACTTGCCCCAGATGAGCCTTGGGATGCTTGTATTGGGGTCATCCTTAAAATCATACGGGTGCTGTGCTGAAATGAAATCCACCCACTGTAAACAAGACACATAGAACACATCATTTTTCGCGCCGGAGTTAAAAGTTTTTCTGCCATCCGGCTTTTCTGCCCTTGCTATATCCTTACGATTTGCACTGTAAAACTCATCATAACTGTCCGTAAGCTCGGTGTGGCAGGTGACAATTACGTTGTCATCGTTCATAACGATATAACTCGGAGAAATTTTATCGTACTCAACAACCTTATCATCAACTATCCTGATACGGAATTCACGGATAGCATTGAGACATTTTGATGCGATGAACAAAAAATTAGTAAAATATGAAGTGTTTGTCCTTTTTGTGTACTCAACAAGTTTTGTTACATCAAGACGAACCGCAACAGAAAAAGTCGGTTTGTCATATTTTGAAAAGCACTCATACGGAACTCTTCTGTCCCATTTTTCAATGTCAATTTCCCTCATAGTTGCACCTTCTAAAAAATAATACTTGAAACGTTGTAATCAGTCTTTGTTGCCGCTCCCTCATCCTTGTACCAATACAGGTCCGCTTTGGGTGTGTAGCCGCTCTGCTCTGTGAAATTTTTGAAATAAAGCATACTGTCAACGCTTCTTGCAATCACACGGTAAGCATATACGGAAGAATCAATCTCGACGTTCTTTTTGTTTGTGTTGAGATACAATGTGCCGTAATCCTTGCCGGACTCACACTTGACGTAAACAATGTTGTTTTCATCAATAATACTGTAATTTGCCGCATCGTCCACAATAAACTGCATTTCCGCCTTTGTGACACGATAAACTGTGCTGAGATTGATTGCGGTTTTATAATTATAGACTGCGTAAAGAACATTTGAATTGTCAGTTGTTACAAGTTCTGACACGTCGGAAGAAAGTTCAGAAACTTCCTTTGTGTTGATATTGTAACAGAAAAGCACGCTTTTCTTTGCGATGTAATAAACGTAATCACCGCTTACAACCGCATCTTCAAAAGTATGATAAACGTTTTCATCAGTAACGGAGACTTTTGTATTATCCGCTTTGTGAACTGTGAGAACGCCACTCTTTGCAAACTTCTTGATAATTTCTTTTTCAAGGTCATAGCCATAATCGAAATCAGTAATATTTGTCTTTTCAAGGTTTGAGGACATCTTGACGTAAATCACTGAGCCGTCCTCACAGTAATTGACAATACTGCTTACTGTGCCGTCGATAACGTTTGTCTGACCGTTTTTGTAAACGTAAAGATTATAAACATAAACTTTGATAGGATTGTCTTCAAAATACTTTCTGATATTGTCTCTCAGAAGTTTTTCGTCATAGAGTTTACGCGCTTCATCGTAGTCAAATTCCTTTTCAAAATCCTCACGCTTCGGCTCTGCCATCTCACTGTCACTCTCAACAAATTCATCCGCAATTACGGTTTTTGTGCTGAGAGTCATTTCAGTCGCTTCGGAATAATAGACAGCATCCTCATAAACTTTTTCAATTTTTACAGATTTACCCTTACCGAGTTCAACTGAAGATTCACCATATTCCTTTGAATAGATGTACTGCTCTCCGCCGACCTTTGCAACGTAAACAACACTGTCACCAAAACTTCTGATTTCTTCAACGTTGTCACAGACTTTGCTCGATTTTTCCGGCTTTTTGAGTTTTACTTCATACAATGAAATAACCTGACCGTCAGTGTGCTTTGTGTAATAAGCAATTGTAAAATCGGGATTTACCTGATAATCATAAACATTGTCAGCAATACCGTAACTGTTGCTTCCGTCATAATAATACAATCTGCCAACGCCCTCAGTAACACCGACTTTTTTGTAGATTACCTTCTTGCCGTTTTCACTGAATTCAAATTCACTGACGTTTGTGTCAATTTTTACGAAAGTTCCGTCCGCTTCGTTTGCGTCAGTAACGCCGACTTTTATCTTGCACAATGTGTAACCGTTGGCATCGTCACCACTCTGAAGGAAGAAGCAGTATTTGTAATCATCAGTAAACTTGAGCGCGCCCTCTTTGATGCCTGCACCGTCATAATTGAGAGGGTCAATTGCGGGAGTTTCACTGATTATATACTCCCTGCCATCATCGTAATTCACTGCCATGAGCATATCATTTTTAAGATAAAAAACGGGCAGTTTTGCAATATTTGTTTCTGTCAGTTTGCGAATAGCAAAAAAAGCACCAACAGCAAGCACTATAAGGATTACTGCAAAGACAATCACCCTGCCGGGACGTATCTTTCGTTTCTTATTGGCTTTGATTGCCTTGCCTCGCCTCTGGTTAACTTCTGCCTGATGTATTTTAGCTCTCCTTTTTGATGGAGATGAACCGCTGTTTGTAGCGGAGGGTGTCAACATTTCGTTGCACTGATAGCAATAAACTCTGCTATCCTCATTGGTTTTTCCACATTTTGGACATACCATAAAAATTACCCCCTCATAAACTTTCTCTTATAAAAAATATTTTATCATATTCAATT
>JAZQTF010000225.1:0-14810 GCA_045630445.1 Acutalibacteraceae bacterium | reverse complement strand
AATAACATTTTCTGCGATTATCAGCCCCGCTACCGATGGAACAAACGAAATGCTTGATATAACAGGCTTTGAGGACTGCGGGTCAAGTTCTTTACTGTGCTGATTCGGCGTCTCACGAGAGTAAACAACTTTCAGCTGCGTCACTCCGAGTTTTTTAAGACGTCCACGCATTGAGCGGCACAGCGGACAAACCTGCGTTTTGTAGATATCATCCACTTCAAACATACGGGGATTGAGTTTGTTGCCCGTACCCATACTTGATATAATCGGCACGATGTTTTCCTTACATCTGCCGATCAGGTCAAGTTTTGACTCAACACTGTCAATCGCATCAACAACGTAATCAAAACCGTTGCCAAAAATCCTGTCCGCATTTTCCGCACAATAAAACTCATCAAATACGGTGACTTCACAATCGGGGTTAATGTCAAGCACTCTGCCCCTCGCAACGTCAGTTTTCTTCATTCCAACTGTTGAATGAAGAGCGATAAGCTGACGGTTGATATTGCTGACGGAAACTGTATCATGGTCAATGAGTGTAAGTTTACCAACACCGCAGCGTGCAAGCGCTTCCACAACGTAGGAGCCAACTCCTCCCAGTCCAAACACTGCTACGTGGGACGATTTGATTTTATTGAGATTTTCTTCACCTATAAGCAATTGTGTCCTTGAGAATTTGTCCAAATCATACTCAACTCCATTCTCACCAGAATAAAACTTAAGGGACTTACTCATACGAGCAAATCCCCTTTATTTCAGAATGCAAAACCGAGAACACCATACATCAGAAGCGACATAATGAGTCCCGCACAGAAAACACCGGCAGTAATAATCGGCAAAGATTTTTTAACCGGCATATTGAGAAGCGACGCTACAAGCGCACCTGTCCAGCCGCCCGTACCTGGAAGCGGAATTGCAACAAACAGGAAAAGACTGATTGCTTCTCCCTTTTTGAATTTTTCACCCTTACTCTCCGCTCTTGCTTCAAGTTTCTGAACAATTTTACCGAAGAACTTCTTGTCTCTGAAGAAAGCAAAAATCTTCTTGATAAACAAAAGAACAAACGGAAGCGGAAGCATATTTCCCACAAAGCAGATAATAAATGCAGGAATCAGTTTCATTCCGACTATACGCGCAGCAATTATACCTCCGCGAAGTTCAAGAATAGGACAAACTGAAACAATGAATGGTATCAGCCACTGTGGAATTCCTTTGCTTTCAAGCCATCTTGTAACCCTTGCTGCAAGGGAATCATCCTCCTGAGTTTCAACCTCAGCAGTGCTGCCGGTCGTTGTGACCGCAGCAGTTTCATCAGCAAAAGCGGTAACGAAAGACAGGCACGAAAGAGTAATCACAACAATCAAAATCACCGTAAGCAATTTTTTCATAATCGTTCCCCTTAAAATTTATATAATGTGTCTTGTTTTAAGATATTTCTCAGCGCGTCTTAATATGATTCTGTCATTCTCAAATTTGAGAATATTCAACGCATTGTCAAACCTCAGCCAGTTGTAATCCTCAATTTCTTCGGGCTGAATAACCGTCCTTGTATCCGATGTGCTTGCAAGGAACATTACAACGGTTTTTTCAATTTTGCCCTGTATCTTATACTCCATACAACTTGAGAATCCTTTTAAGATGTCAATGTGAATTCCCGTTTCTTCAAGCACTTCACGAACTGCCGTCTGCTTGTCATTCTCTCCAAGTTCAACGTGGCCTTTCGGGAAACTCCAGTGAAGACTCTTCTTATTTTTGATAACAAGAAAACGGACTTCTCCCCTGTTGTTGCTGAACACTACCGCACCGCATGAACGCTCGTAGATACAATCAATCGCAGTGTCAGCGGGCAGATTGAGAAAAGAAAGCGCTGTTCTGATGTCATGAATGATAAACTTTCTGTGGCAAGGCGCAACAACAAGCCTTTCCGTTGAATCATCCATATGTATCACGGCAATAACTCTGCCGTCAAAACTTTTGATCGGACGATATACGCCCATAATGTAAACTGTGTATTGTTTGAGTTCATTGTTGAAAAAAGACTCTGCCAGACCGCAATTAAGTTCATACTTAATGCCGGTATCTTTACACACAGTACCGAGTGGAATATCCACTTTAACCTTTACTGTTTTACCAAGCATTTTTAAAAATTCATCCCTAACTAATTATTTCCCGAAGCCGCACCCAAAACCCTTTTTGCGTAAATCTTCGGACTTGCACTCGTAACATTATACGATAACCAAAATCAATTTACAATAGCAATTAAAAATATTTGTATAATTTTCTCTAAAATGCTCATATTTTTTCACATTTATTGCTCATACTTGAACTATTTGATAGAGTGATGTAAAATAGAATTAACAAGGAGGTTGAAAATATGAACGAAGTTATCAAAAATATGCTTTCAAGAAGAAGTGTCAGGAGTTTCAATTCAAAGCCCGTTGACGATGAAACAATAACACTTTTATTACAGGCGGCGATTCTTGCTCCGAGCGCAAAGAATGGGCAGCCTTGGTTTTTCAGCGTTGTTAAGAACAAGGATATACTTGACAAAATCGACTCCGTTGTTGAATGCACAAGGGGTGGAAGCATCTTTTACGGCGCACAGACGGGAATCTTTGTTGCTGTACAGGATGATACAAAATGGGGAATGTGCGACTGTGGTGCGGCAACACAAAACATCCTCCTTGCCGCTCATTCACTCGGCCTCGGCTCATGCTGGATTGGCTGTTGCAGGGATGAATTGCAGGGAGAAAATGCTGACGAATACAAAAAACTTATGAAAATCCCCGATGGTTACACCCTCTCACACGCAATAGCAATTGGATACACTGATGAAACGTCATCTATCCCGTCAAGAAAAGACGATGTATTTTCTTTCATAAGATAAAACATAACCCCCGCTTCAAGACGAAGTGGGGGTTGTTTTTCTTAATTTATGGGTTCAAACTAATTATTGGGTAGAGTAAAAGTTTCTGTGCTCCAGATTATTCCGGCGTCCATTCTTCTTCCGACTTCAATTATCAATTCGTTATCTTTAACCTCAACGGAATATAAGCCCTCTTTAAATGGACAATGACCATCGTCACCACCGGAAACCTGACCAAGCAAAACCTTTCCGTTGCTATCCTTGTAATAGATTTCTGCACCGCTTCCCAGAAGAAACTTCCACTCTCTGATTATTACTTTCGCCTGACGCGATTGTAACGGAATTACAATATCATTAAGATATTCCCTACCAGAACCAAGACCGCAACCGCTAAGGCATAGCGCAAAAAGCACCAAGCAAAGAAATAACACAATTGATCTTTTCATATTGTCACTCCCTTTGTCAATTATCTTTCACAACATGATACCAGCCATCTTCAATTTCTTTTATCTTTACACTTGCATTTGGGTAAAACAAATCAACCCAAGCTGTATTTTCTTCAGGAGAATATACAAGAGCGCACCCCCTGGCATCAACGCCAAAAAGGACATTTCCGCCACAAGTTATTATGTACGCCCAGGTTGCACCACTCGGAAACCCATTTTTAGCGATAGAACTGATTGATAATAAAATGTCGTCAGGTATAGATAAATACTTTTGAGCCTCTGTATCGTACAAGCGGATTTGTTCGGCATTATACCCTACGGTTATGAGTACAGAATCATCTGATTTATCAGCAAACTCTGCAGTGATGTATTCCTTTACAAAATTAAAATCATCTGCATATCGCTCATAATCTGCACAAAACCGCCATTTATCATTATCAATTATGCTACAAAGCCATATCGCCGAGCTGATTATTAAAGCCAAAACGACAGCTATCAATACAATTAGCCAAAACGAAATATACCTTTTTCTGGAAACATTAATTTCTTTCTCACCCATACACCCTCACCTCTTACGCCTTCATACTACACCCGTTTTATATGTTTGTCAATATAATTTTATTGTTATTCGATAAATTTGTGTTATGCGACTGCTTTACACATAGTTTAATGTCTTTGATTCATCAACAAAAAACAACCCCACCTCGTGATGAAGTGGGGTTGTTTTATAAAAATGCGACTAAGTCTGTAAGCCGAGTTCTGTCGTGGACAACTATCTATCTAGTCGCAGCGTTACCGCTACGCTCAAGCCACAATTCGGAAAACGTCGGGCAAACGTATCTTTCCAGTCTGTGTTGCTCCGGATAGGGTTTACAGGGCCACGCAGTCTCCTGCGCGCCGGTGAGCTCTTACCTCGCCTTTCCACCCTTACCGACAAAGTCGGCGGTATATCTCTGTTGCACTTTCCCTAAGGTCACCCTCGGCGGCCGTTAGCCGTTATCCTGCCCTGCGGAGCTCGGACTTTCCTCACACCATAGGTGCGCAGCTGTCCAACTTACTCGCATTTATAAACTTTTAATCAGTCCTCAAAAACTGCGCCTTTTGCACCGGATGAAACGTGCTGAACGTAACGCTTGAGATAGCCTGTGAGCTCCTGCTTCTTAGGCTCCCATGTCTTCTTACGCTCTGCAAGCTCTTCATCACTTACAAGAACCTGAATCTTTCTGTTCGGAATATCGATTGAAATAATGTCGCCATCTTTAACAAGCGCGATTGTGCCGCCTGAAGCAGCCTCAGGCGATACGTGACCGATTGACGCACCTCTTGTTGCGCCGGAGAAACGTCCGTCAGTGAGAAGTGCAACGCTCTTGTCAAGGCCCATACCTGCGATTGCGGAAGTGGGCGCGAGCATCTCTCTCATACCCGGGCCACCCTTCGGGCCTTCGTATCTGATTACGATTACGTCACCACTTACAATCTTGCCTGTATTGATAGCCTGAATACAATCTTCCTCACTGTCAAATACTTTTGCAGGGCCTTCGTGCTGCATCATTTCGGGAAGCACTGCACCCTTCTTAACAACACAGCCGTCCATTGCAAGATTGCCCCAGAGAACTGCGATACCGCCATCCTTACTGTGCGGATTGTCAAGAGTTCTGATAACTGTGCCATCAGCATCCTTTGCCTTGGAAATTCTTTCCTGAACTGTTCCGTCAACGGTAATGATGTCAGTGTTGATTACATTCGCTCTGTTAAGTTCCTTGAGTACGGACTGAATACCGCCGCAATCATTCAAATCTTCGATAAAGGTTGTACCTGCGGGATTGAGTTTGCAAAGTTGCGGAGTCTGTCTGCCGATTTCGTCAAGAATCTTAAGGTCAACGTCACAACCTGCCTCATGAGCAATTGCAGTAAGGTGAAGAATTGTGTTTGTTGAACAACCGATTGCCATATCACAACGCATTGCGTTTTCAAAAGCTCTGTGTGTGAGAATATCAAGCGGTTTAATATCGTTTTCAAGGAGGTACATAATTCTCTCGCCTGTTTCTTTTGCAAGACGCTTACGCGCTGCACGAACTGCGGGAATTGTACCACTGCCTGCAAGGGACATACCAAGAGCCTCTGTAAGACAGTTCATTGAGTTTGCAGTGTACATACCTGAGCAAGAGCCACAAGTCGGGCAAGCGGTCTCTTCAAGGCTTGCAAGTTGCTCAGCGGTGATTTTGCCGCTTGTGTAACTGCCAACTCTTTCAAACATTTCGGAAAGACCCATCTTGATGTCACCATCACGGCCGGAAGTCATCGGACCACCGCTTACAAAAATGCTCGGGATATTGAGACGGCACGCTGCAAGGAGCATACCGGGAACAATCTTGTCACAGTTGGGAATGAAAACAATTGCATCAAGCGGATGCGCTGTGAGCATAATCTCAATTGAGTCCGCAATAAGCTCTCTTGAACACAAGGAATATTTCATACCCTTATGGTTCATTGCGATACCATCACAAACACCGATTGTGTTGAATTCAAACGGAACACCGCCTGCGTTTCTGATACCTGCTTTTACCGCTTCAGCAATCACGTCAAGATGCTGATGGCCCGGAATATAATCACTCTTGGAGTTTACAACAGCGATAAACGGACGCTTCATCTCGGACTGTGTAATACCGAGAGCATTGAGCAACGACCTGTGCGGTGCTCTTGACGGACCTGCTTTAATCAAATCACTTCTCATAATTAACACCTCTTGTATATTGGGGCGACTAAAATCGCCCTTATTTTTATTTTTTGTAATTATAAATTATATCTAAAATTACGCTGTTTGTCAACCTATTTGAACAACATTGTAAAGACTGTCAGAACAAATAAAAACGAGAAATTGAAAACGGAAAACTGCGCTATATATCTGCCCTTTTTATCGGGGTTGTGCTTTGTGTATTCCCTGAATGTGATAAGGCTTGCGAGCGACGCTATGAGAGTACCCGCACCGCCGATATTGACACCGATGAGCAAATCAGCATAATTGCCATCCACAAACTGCGACAACAGAATTGCTGACGGCACATTGCTTATCACCTGACAAGAAAGCGCACTGAAAATAAGAGTGTTCTTTTCAAGTAAAGATGAAAACAAATCACTGATAACATCAATCCTTGCCATATTGCCGGCAAAGATAAAGAAAAATACAAAAGTGAAAAGCAATGAATAGTCAACGTCTTTAAGTGCTTTACGGTCAAAAAGAAGCAAAAACGTCGGAATTATCACAAGGCCGAGCCAATAAGGAATGACACGGAAAACAATGACGATTGACAGTGCAAACAGGATAAGATACGCCGCTGTTCTTTTCGGGCGAAAAATCAATGTTTCGTCTTCAATTTCAAGCGTTTCAGACTTTACAAAAACAAGGCAACAGAAAGTTATCATCAACACTGACACAACAAACGGCGCAAGCATTATCCCCATAAATTCACCTGTGGGAATATTGAACTTCGTGTAAAGATATAAATTCTGCGGGTTTCCGAAAGGCGTCAGCATTCCGCCAAGGTTTGCGGCGATATTCTGCATAATGAAAGTAAACGCCATATACTTTTCTTTACCCGTTGATTTTAACACAAAATAACCAAGCGGAAGAAAGGTCAGCAACGCCATATCGTTTGCGATAAGCATTGAGCCGATAAAAGTTATATAAACAAGCACAAGAATTGCAATGCGGATTGTTTTGAAACGCTCAACAATCTTACGTGCCATCATATAGAAAAAGCCGATATTATTAAGTGCACAGACGATTGCAAGCACACAGAAAAGACAAGTCAGGGTCTTGAAATCAAAATAGCCGATATACTCCGCATCGGGCGGGACGATAAAAGAAGTTATCACAGCCGCACAAAACGCGATAACGGCAACGATATTCCTCTTTAAAAAGCACAGCACTTTACTGTCAGTCATAAACTCATTCGCCTCTGTAAATTAAAAATAAAATAATGCCACCGCGCATTTTACTACATTTATTTACAGATTTCAACATTATTTCAAAAAACAAATAAAAAAGCCCCGGAAAATTCCGGGACTGATTTTATTAAAGCATATTGATAAGGTCAAGGATTGCGGTTTCAAACTTTACGCCGTACCAGTGTGACGCATCACCCTGAGTGTTTTCGATGCACTTCACAGTGTAATCAGCGGCGATTTTTGCGGAATCAAAAGCAGAATGACCTCTGAGCAAAGCGCCAACAAAAGCGGACGCGTAAACGTCACCTGTGCCGTGGCAACCATTTGCAATCTTGTGATGCTCATAATAAGCATACTCTCCGTTTTCATAAACCACAACACCGGTTGTTGTTTCAGTGTAACTTACACCTGTAAGCACAACTTTCTTTGCGCCGCTGTCAGTAAGTTTCTTACAGATTTCAAGGATGTACTCCTTATCATACTCTGTCTTGTAAGGCATACCTGTAAGGAAACAAGCCTCTGTAATATTTGGAAGAAGAATATCAGCACAGAAACAAATCTTCTTCATAGCCTCAACGTAATCCATATCAAAGATTGAATAAAGCGCACCGTTGTCAGCCATTGCAGGATCAATTACTGTAACACCGCCATCTTTAAGGCAGGAGTTAATGATGTCCTTAACATAGTCAATCTGCCTGATGCTGCCAAGGTAGCCGGTGTAAACACCGTCAAACTTAATCCCCTCTTTGCACCAATGCTGAGCAATAGCGGGCATATCATCAGTAAGGTCACGGAATGTGAAACCACTGAATCCGGCAGTATGAGTTGACAAAACTGCTGACGGTAAAACTGCAGTTTCAACACCGCAAGCAGACAAAATCGGCAGAGCAACTGTCAATGAGCACTGACCGACACAAGAAATATCCTGAATAGTTAAAACGCGTTTGTAATCCATCTGATATACACCTCTTAATTCATATTCGTTGAGATGAATATATCATTTTTTGGTATTATTTTCAATCATCAGATAGATTTATTTCAATAATACCAGATTACAATACTGTGTAGCCCTCATCCTCAACTGTCTTTTTAAGCACCTCATCAGAAATCATTTCCTTGAGAGTTACAATTGCGGTGCCGTCAGTATGGCTTACAACGGCAGACTCAACCTGCGGCAACGCTTCAATCGCCTTTTTAACGTGAGCCTCACAACGACAACACATCATACCTTCAATCTTCATTACCTTTTCCATTTTACAATTCTCCTTTTCAGCAATTTTAATATCATTATTTTTCACTACAGTGTCAACCTTGAATAAATTGAGTCGCAACGCATTTGTCACAACACAGAAACTTGAAAGACTCATCGCAGCCGCACCAAACATAGGATTAAGTCTCCAGCCAAGCAGGGAAATAAAAGCGCCTGCCGCAAGAGGAATTCCGATTACGTTATAAATAAACGCCCAGAATAAATTCTGATGAATTATGCGAAGAGTTGATTTACTCAGACGGATAGCATTGACAACGTCGGAAAGGTTGTTGTGCATCAAAACTACCTGTGCCGCATCAATTGCAACGTCAGCACCTGCACCGATTGCAATACCGATATCAGCACTTATCAGAGCGGGAGCATCGTTTACACCGTCACCGACCATTGCAACCGCTCCTTTTTCTTTCAAAGAAGCAATCACTGCCGCTTTACCATCGGGCAACACATCGGATATAACCTCATCAACTCCGACTTTCTCGCCTATCGCACGTGCGGTTTTCTGATTATCACCGGTCAGCATAACAACTCTTATGCCCATTTTCTTTAACTTTTCAATTGCAGTTGCACTGTCCTCTTTAACTGCATCGGCAACTGCAATTATTCCCACAAGTTCATTATCCTTTGCAAACAACAACGGAGTTTTTCCCTGCTGCGACAATGAATCAAGTTGAGTTTTTACGGTTTCATCAATATCTGTAAACTTCGAAATAAAAGCAAAATTACCGCCTGCGATTATGTTTCCGTCATACCCGGCACGAAGTCCGTTTCCTGCAACCGCTTCAAAATTCTGCATTTCAACGGGTGCAATCCGCTCTTCATCTGCTTTTTTCAAAACGGCTTTTGCAAGTGGATGCTCACTCATTTGCTCAAGGGATGCGGACAGTTTAAGCAGGGTTTCTGCGGTATATCCACCAATAGAAATTACATCCGTAACTTCAGGCTCACCCTTTGTGATTGTGCCTGTTTTGTCAAGGGCAACTGTTTTCACCTTGCCCGTTTGCTCAAGCGACTGTGCGGTTTTGAACAATATTCCGTTTCTTGCACCGACGCCATTACCTACCATTATTGCAACAGGAGTTGCAAGCCCAAGCGCACAGGGACAACTGATTACAAGCACTGATATTGCACGCTCAAGCGACACACCGACATCATAGCCGAGCAAAAGCCATATGATTGCAGTTATAACCGCAATCACAATAACGGCCGGCACAAACACACCTGAAACTTTATCCGCAATTTTTGCAACGGGCGCTTTTGTTGCAGCGGCGTCATTCATCATTTTGATTATCTGGGAAAATGTGGTATCCTCACCAACTCTTGACGCTTTGCAAAGAAGATATCCCGACGTGTTTGTTGTTGCGGCACAGACGCTATCCCCTGCTTTTTTATCAACGGGAATACTCTCACCGGTCAGGGCGGATTCATCAACCGCACTCACACCGTCAATAACCACACCGTCAACCGCAATACTCTCACCGGGTCTTACCGCAAACAAATCACCGATTCTGACATCTTCAACCGGCACTTGTTTTTCAGTCCCGTCAACAACAAGCGTTGCTGTCTTTGGTGCAAGTTTCATAAGACTTTTGAGTGCATCCGTTGTTTTACCTTTTGAACGGGATTCAAGCATTTTGCCAACAGTGATAAGAGTTACAATCATTGCGGCGGATTCAAAATAAAATCCGTGAGAAAGATGAGTAACTTTTTCAAAATCACCTGCAAGTTGCGCAGATGTCATTGCAAAAAGGACATAAACACTGTAACCAAATGAAACGCCTGAGCCAAGTGCAACAAGGGTGTCCATATTCGGAGAGCGGTTTATGATTCCCCTGACACCGCTTACAAAAAACTTTCCGTTAATTACAAGCACACAAGCGGATAAAATGAGTTGCACTATGCCGGTTGCAATATGATTGCCATCAAAAAATGGCGGCAACGGAAAGCCCCACATTGAATGCCCCATTGAAACATACATAAGCACAAGAAGAATTGCAACAGAAGAAATGAGTCTGCGTCTTAAAAGCGGAGTCTGCTTATCTTCAAGCATTTTCTCATCGGCTGATTTATTCTTATTTCCTTTAAGGGATGCACCATAACCTGCCGCAATAACTGCAGAAATTATCCTGTTTTCATCAACAGAGCCCTCAACCCCCATTGAGTTTGTCAGAAGGCTGACGGAGCAGGAAGTAACACCCTCAACCGCCATTACTGCCTTTTCAACTCTGGCACTGCACGCGGCGCAGGTCATCCCAGTCACGTTGAATTGTTTCATAAAAACACACCATTTCAGTTTTTTGAACTTAATATAATTATACTCAAAAAACATTCAATTTCAAGAATAAAAAAGGAAGCGTAAACTGTTTTACGCTCCCCTATTATTTATTTTTTACTGTGGCAGGAGTCACTCATCGGGCAACCACCGCAGCCGCAACTGCAGGACGGTTTTCCCTTTCGTTTATCCCGTATCATTTTAAAAACAATCGCACCGACAATCAAAACAACAATAAGCAAAACGATTATTGATGCAATATTGGAAGCAATCCATTCAAACATTGAGCGCTCCCCTTTCTTTATTATTTGACAAGTTTGTTTTCATATCTGTTTTTACGCACAAGCAGATAAATCACAGCGGCAAGAAGCACAAATGCAACAACTGTCCAAGCCGTGAATACGCCTGTGAAAAGCATACCGATATGGTAGAAAATAAGCGATGCAACGTAAGCAAAAGCGGTCATATAACCAATTGCAAAGAAAGTCCATTTCGGACTATTCATTTCCCTGCTGATTGCTCCCATTGCAGCAAAACACGGAGCACAGAGAAGATTGAATATCATAAACGAATATCCTGCCAACTGACTGCCACCAAAGAATTCCTGACCGATGAGCGCAAGTTTTGAAGAACCTTCTTCAACAAGTCCGAGCACAATGTCAGCGTCAACCATTGATGAAAGAGAGCCGAAAACTCCGACAACTTCTTCTTTTGCAAGAAGTCCGAGAATTGTTGCAACCGCTGCCTGCCAGGTCCCGAATCCGAGCGGTGAGAAGATAACCGCTATCACTCCACCGATCACTTCAAGAATTGATCTGCCGCCAACTTCGGAAGTAATATAATGGAAACCACCATCGAAAGATAATGAATTGAGAAGCCAGATGATTACACCTGCTGCAACGATAACTGTACCTGCACGTTTTACAAAGCCCCAGCCACGCTCCCATGTTGTACGCAACACGTTGCCCGGCACAGGAAGATGGTAAGCGGGAAGTTCCATAACAAACGGCGCAGGATCACCTGAAAACGCCTTTGTCTTTTTGAGAATGATGCCTGAAATTACAACCGCGGCAATACCGATAAGATATGCGGAAGTTGCGACCCACGCGCTGTTGCCGAAAAATGCGCCCGCGATGAAGCCTACAATGGGCATTTTTGCACCGCAAGGAATGAATCCCGTTGTCATAATTGTCATACGGCGGTCACGCTCATGTTCAATTGTACGCGACGCCATAATGCCCGGCACACCACAACCTGACGCAACAAGCATAGGAATAAAACTCTTGCCCGAAAGTCCGAGTTTGCGGAATATTCTGTCCATAATGAATGCGACTCTTGACATATAACCAATGTTTTCAAGAATTGACAAAAGGAAGAAAAGAATAAACATCTGCGGCACAAAGCCGAATACCGCGCCGATACCGCCGATTATTCCGTCAGCGATAAGGCTTGTAAGCCACTGCCAGCAGCCAATGCTTTCAAGAAGATTCTGCACACCGGGAATAATCCACTCGCCGAACAAGGTATCATTCATAAATCCTACTGTCCAGTTGCCGATTGTGCCGATTGACAAGGTATAAACAAGGAACATCACTGCGGCAAAAATCGGAAGTGCAAGAATACGGTTTGTCACCACTCTGTCAATTTTGTCAGAGATTTTTATTTTGTTTGCATGTTTTTTCTTGTAAGTTGCTCTGATTATTGAAACTATGTAATCATAGCGTTCATTTGTGATGATTGCTTCTGCATCATCGTCAAGTTCCTGCTCAACTGCAACAATGTCATTTTCAATATGTGCAATAACCGCCTGATCAATATTAAGTTGTTCAAGCACTTTTTTATCACGTTCAAAGATTTTTACAGCATACCAACGCTGACGCTCAGCGGGCATACTGTGAACTGTTGCCTCCTCGATATGAGCGAGCGCATGCTCCACTGTGCCTGAAAAAATGTTACGCGGAACAACTTTTCCTTTCTGCGCCGCCTCAATTGCAGCGTCCGCCGCTTCCATAATTCCGTCACTTCTCAGCGCGGAAATCTCAACGATTCTGCACCCGAGTTTACGAGACAACAACTGAATATCAATCTCATCACCGTTTTTACGCACGATGTCCATCATATTGATTGCAACAACAACGGGAATACCAAGTTCCATAAGTTGAGTTGTAAGGTAAAGGTTGCGCTCAATATTTGTTCCGTCAACAATGTTAAGAATTACATCAGGGCGTTCTTCCAGAAGATACTCACGGGCAACAACTTCCTCAAGAGTATAGGGCGACAACGAATAAATACCGGGCAAATCGGTAACGGTTACGTCCTCATTCTTCTTAAGTTTACCTTCTTTCTTTTCAACCGTAACTCCAGGCCAGTTTCCAACGTATTGATTAGAACCTGTAAGAGCGTTGAAAAGAGTTGTTTTACCACTGTTAGGATTACCTGCAAGGGCAATTCTTATCTGTTTCAAATCGTTTTCCATACTGTCCTCCATCCGCGTTAGCATAGGCTAACCACTATCCAATAAAATATGGGGAAAATCCCCACAAAAAAATCAGTCAATCTCAATCATTTCTGCGTCTGCTTTACGGATTGAAAGTTCATAACCACGAACATTCAATTCAATCGGGTCACCAAACGGGGCAACCTTGCGGATGCAGACTTCAACGCCCTTTGTGATTCCCATATCCATAATGCGTCTTTTGAGAGCGCCCTCACTATGAATTTTTCTCACTGTGACGGATTTGCCAATTTTTGCATCGTTAAGCGTTTTCATTCTTCTCATCCCCTATTCATACATAACTCACATTTTGCGATTAGCAGAGGCTAACCGATACGCTTAAAATAAAGTTAGCGGTTGCTAACTCAATATAGAATATACCTTTTTTTTCCTTTTGTCAAGAATTTTTTATAAAAAATCCGACAACTTCTTTGCTTGAAAAAATGAATATTATATGGTATGATAAATTAGACTTTTTGCTGAAGGAGCAATACAATATGCATTTACAGGAATCGGGAGAGATGTATCTTGAAACAATACACATCCTCTCTAAAACAAAATCCGTTGTGCGTTCAATTGACATCGGCGAATACATGGGGTATTCAAAACCATCTGTAAGCCGCGCTGTGGGACTGCTTAAAAACGGAGGATTCATAAGCGTTGACAAAGAAGGTCACATCACACTTACCGAAAACGGTCTTGCCCTTGCGGAAAAGATTTATGACCGCCACGAAGTGCTGACAAAAATCCTTATCTCCATTGGTGTCAGCGAAGAAACCGCCGCAGAAGATGCGTGCAGAATTGAGCACGTTATCAGTGACGAATCCTTTGAAGCGATGAAAAAGCACCTTGCCCAAAAATAACAAAGTTCTCAAAAAATATTGACAGATGTTTCTTCAGATGATATAATGACCCACAATTGATAAAGGCTGTGACGAAGACGGTCAAGGCTAAAACCTCACAGAGAGCCGATGGTTGCTGGAAATCGGCAGGTTAACCCTTAACGACCCATCACTTCCGAGCCGAAGGAATGAAAACGAAAGTTAGTAGAAACCTTCCGTGATTGCTGCGTAAAGGCATAGGAATTGACTGATTCCGATAAAGTGGCAGTTTTATACTGCAATTTGAGTGGTACCGCGAGTGAATTTTCACCCGTCTCAAAGCAATCTTTGAGGCGGGTATTTTTTGTTTTATTTTGCCTATAATTCATTTATATAGTTAAGGAGAGAATTTTATGTTGACTCTGGACAAAGTTTTTAACGCGCAGGTGGTATTGAAAGATATCATCCGTAAAACCTCAATTGTCAGGTCTTACGGAATTGCGCCCAACTGCAAACTTTTTCTCAAACCCGAAAATCTGCAGACAACCGGCTCTTTCAAAGTAAGAGGTGCGGGATACAAAATGGCGATGTTGTCAGAAGAAGAAAAACAGAAAGGTGTAATCGCCTGCTCTGCGGGAAATCATGCTCAGGGTGTTGCACTTGCGGCACTCAAATGCGGAATCAAATCCCTCATCT
>JAZQTF010000224.1:0-9705 GCA_045630445.1 Acutalibacteraceae bacterium | reverse complement strand
ACCACCAGTTGAACTGGTGGTTTTGTTTGCTTATTTATTTTTCAATAAAGAACGGGTTTGCAAGTTTTGATGCAATAACTGTATTCTGCATAAGTGTCGCAATTGTCATCGGGCCAACGCCACCGGGTACGGGTGTGATGTAGGATGCAAGCGGCATTACGTTGTCATAGTCAACGTCACCGCAGAGTTTACCGTTTTCATCGCGGTTGATGCCAACGTCAATCACAACTGCGCCCTCTTTCACCATATCCGCTGTTACGAATTTTGCTCTGCCGACTGCGGCAATAACAATGTCAGCGCTCTTTACAATCTCTTTGAGATTTTTTGTCTTGGAGTGGCAGACGGTTACGGTTGCGTCAGAGTGGAGCATAAGCATTGCCATCGGTTTGCCTACGATGTTGCTTCGTCCGATGATTACGCAGTTTTTACCCTTTACGTCAATGTCATACTGCTTGATAAGTTCCATAATTCCTGCGGGTGTGCAGGGGAGAAAACTGTAATCGCCAAGCATAATTGAGCCAACGTTTGAGCGGTGGAAAGCGTCAACGTCCTTTGCGGGAGAGATAGCGTTGATGATTGCGCTTTCGTCAATGTGGTCGGGCACGGGAAGCTGGCAGAGAATACCGTTTACGTCACTTCTGTCGTTGAGCATTTTGATAAGACAGAGAAGTTCGTCCTGGGTTGTGCTTGCAGGGAGTGCGTACTCTTCGGAAATGATGCCGACTTCTGCGCAAGCCTTCTTTTTATTGTTTACGTAAACTCTTGATGCGCCGTCATCGCCAACGATGATTACCGCCAGGGTTGTTGAAACACCTTTGCTTTTAAGTTCTTCAACCTGTGCCTTAACATTTTCACGCACACGCTGGGCAACTGCTTTGCCGTCAATGATAATTGCCATTATTCTGCCTCCTCGGGGTTTGTTTCTTCGGGTGTTGTTTCTTCCTTGACTTCTTCTATAACTTCTTCAACTGTTTCAGCAACTTCTTCTTTAACTTCTTCAACAGTTTCAGTTACTTCTTCCTTAATATCTTCAACTGTTACAGCAACTTCTTCCTTGATTTCTTCAACTGTCTCAGTTTCGGTTGCTTCTTCGGTTTCTTCGGTTGCTGTTTCTTCGGGTTGCTCAATCGGGTGATTCTTGCTTCTTGCAAGGCCCACAATGTAGAAAACAATGCCGAAGATTACAAGTGCGAGGGAGAGAAGCTGGGAAACTCTGAATGGGCCAACCATAAGCGAATCTGTACGCAATCCTTCAAACACAAATCTGCCCACGCCGTACCAGATACAGTAGGAGAGAATAACCTGACCTTTGAAAACTCTGCGTTTTGCAATCAGGAAATGGATGAGAATAAATCCGAGCAAGCACCACAATGATTCATATAAGAATGTGGGATGTACGGGTAAAGCGGGGTCAACGTCAACGCCCTGCAGCCTGAGTGCAAGCAATTCATTCTGAATCTTGTTGCTTGTCATACCCCACGGCAGAGTTGTGTTGCCGCCGAAAGCCTCTCTGTTAAAGAAGTTGCCCCAACGGCCAAGACACTGACCGATGAGAAAACCGACCGATGCTATATCAAAACAATCCTTGACGCAGAGTTTCTGCAGTCTTGCAATCAGACCGCCTACGAGTAACGCACCGATGATGCCGCCGTAAATTGCAAGTCCGCCTTCCCAGATGTGAAAAATTGAGAGAAGGTCATCTTTATAATGCTCCCATGAAAAAGCAACGTAATAAAGTCTTGCGCCGAGAATACCGCCGATGACGCCGCCGATGATTGCGTTGAGGAATTTGTCCTCATTTACCTTGTAACGTTTCATCATTCTGAAACCATACACTGCCGCCAGAATCATACCGATTGCAATCATAAACGCGTACCAACGTACTGAAATGCTGCCGATTCTGAATAAAACACCGTCCGCAGGCACGTCAATGGAAATGCCAAGACCTTCAAAGATTATTGTATCCATAAATTCAACCATTCCTTTCATAAAAAAGAATAATATTTACTATATCATATCCTGGCAGCAAATGCAATGTTGCAAAGCAAAAATCAGTTGAAATTTGTGTTGATTGTGATATAATGAAAATAATATTATAATAGTCAGGCGGGGAGGGGTAACGGTGAAGTTTCGCAATTTCAGGATGAAAATGACAAACACGCGTCTGATTGCGCTGAGTTTCATTCTGACGATTCTTATCGGCACGTTTCTCCTTTGTCTGCCCGCCGCGTCGGCATCGGGTGAGTGGACAAATCCCGTTGATGCGCTTTTCACCGCCACAACTTCAACCTGCGTGACGGGTCTTGTGGTTGTTGACACGGCAACGCACTGGTCGCTGTTTGGTGAGATTGTCATTCTGTGCCTTATTCAGATTGGCGGCATCGGACTTATGACGCTTATCACAATGTTTTCCTTTTTTGTGCGTCAGCGTGTGAGTCTGCACGAAAGGCGTATGCTTCTGCAAAGCACAGGCGCATTGTCACTTGCAGGTGTTATTTCAGTTTTCAAACAAGTGCTTATCGGCACGCTTGTGATTGAGGGAATCGGTGCGGGACTCTTATCCGTCAGATTCTGCAGAATGTATGGCGCAAAGGGCATCTGGTATTCTGTATTCCATTCAATTTCCGCATTCTGTAACGCGGGCATTGATATTCTTGGCGACAAAGGCTCGTCATCATTCATCGCTTTTCAGGGCGACTGGTATGTGAATTTTGTGCTGATGTTTCTGATTGTCGTTGGCGGACTCGGTTTCCTTGTGTGGAGCGACCTTCTCAAAAAACGTTTCAGATTCAGAAAACTTGAACTTCACAGTAAGTTTGTCCTTACAATAACCGCAGCGCTTATTCTTGGCGGATGGGTGATTCTTTATCTTACAGAGCGCAGCACATCAATGGCGCAGATGTCCGAGCCGGAAAAAATCCTTGCGTCGCTTTTCCAGTCCGTCACAACAAGGACGGCAGGTATGATGACCGTTGACCAGTCAACGATAAGTAACTCGGGCTTTATTGTTTCAATGGTGCTTATGTTCATTGGTGGCTCTCCCGGCTCAACGGCGGGTGGTGCAAAGACAACAACCGTTGCGGTATTCCTGCTTTGTTGTCGTCAACTTGCGCGTAACCGTGAGGACGTCGTTGTTTTCAAACGTCGCATTGATGACCGCATTGTCCGTCAGTCGGGAGCGGTTGTGTGTATGTATCTTGGAATGATGCTTGTTGCAACAATGCTCCTTTGTGCAATTGAGCCGTTTGGCCTGAGGGACACTCTTTATGAGACGTTGTCAGCAATTGCAACCGTAGGGCTTTCAACGGGTATTACTTCGTCGTTGGGTGTTGCGTCAAAACTTATTCTGATTTTGCTTATGTATGCGGGCCGTCTTGGCGGATTGTCGCTTTTCCTTGCCCTGTCAGAGAGCGGGGAGCAGGCGCAACTCAGACGCCCTGTTGATAAAATTCTGATTGGTTAACGGAGGGTATGGTATGAAATCTGTACTTGTAATAGGAATGGGCCGTTTTGGTCAGCACCTTGCACTTAAAATGCAGGACCTCGGAAATGACGTTATGATTATTGACCGCAACGAAAAGATTATCAATGACCTTGCGCCTCAGTTTGCTGATTCCCATATCGGCGATTGCACGAGTGAAAACGTGCTTCGTGCGCTTGACGTCAAATCGTTTGACCTTTGCTTTGTTGCGATGGGTGAGGATTTTCAGTCCTCCCTTGTAATAACCTCAATGCTCAAAAAGGTTGGCGCAAAATGTGTTGTTGCAAAGGCTAATCAGGAGATTCAGGCGGAATTGCTCAAACAGATTGGCGCTGATGAGGTTGTTTATCCTGAAAGAGAGATTGCAGAAAAACTTGCAGTGCGTTATAATGAAGAAAACATCTTTGACTACCTGCAGTTGACCGCGGATTATTCAATCTATGAAGTGCCCGTGCATCCGTCATGGGTGGGAAACAGTCTTGCAGGGCTTGACATCCGCAGAAAATATAATATAAATATAATTGCAATCAAGCAGGGCTCAGTGCTTCAGCCAACGCCCACGCCCGATTATATCTTTGCTGAGACCGACCACGTTGTTGTTATCGGCAAATCAACAGACGTATTTAAACTCACTGGCAAATAGCTAAGTGAGAAAAATAAATTAAAATATAAAGGAGTTATGTGACAATGGCAAAATGGAAATGTACTGTATGTGGATATATCCACGAAGGAGAAATGACTGACGATTTTGTTTGCCCCACATGCAAACAACCGTCAACAAAGTTTGTAAAGGTTAACGAGAAGAATCCTTATGCGGGCACAAAGACCGAGAAGAATCTCTGGGAGGCTTTTGCAGGCGAGTCACAGGCAAGAAACAAATATACATATTTCGCTTCCGTAGCGAAGAAAGCAGGATTTGAGCAGATTGCTGCAATCTTCCTCCAGACTGCCGAAAACGAGAAAGAGCATGCAAAATTGTGGTTCAAGGCTCTTGGTGAACTTGGTGACACTGCAGAAAATCTTCTCCACGCTGCAGAGGGTGAAAACTACGAGTGGACAGATATGTATGACAAGTTTGCTCAGGACGCTGAAGAAGAAGGATTTACAGAACTTGCGGCTCAGTTCCGTGCAGTTGCTGCAATTGAAAAATCACACGAGGAAAGATACCGCGCGCTTCTCAACAACGTTGAAACAAAGCAGGTGTTTGAAAAGAGCGGCGTAACAATCTGGGAGTGCCGTAACTGTGGCCATATCGTTGTTGGCCTGAAAGCACCCGAAGTTTGCCCCGTATGTAATCATCCGCAGGCATATTTTGAAGTAAGAAAAGAGAATTATTAATCTTTTTCCGGGAATAGTATAATAGCCATCAAACACTTTAAGGAGGTTTTTAAAATGGCAGAAATTAAATTTTACGTATGTGAGCATTGTGGCAACATCATCACAAAGGTTGAGGACAAAGGTGTGCCGGTAATGTGTTGCGGTCAGAAGATGACCGAAATGGATGTCAAGACTCAGGACGGCGGATTTGAAAAGCACGTTCCCGTAATCACAGTTGACGGCAGAAACGTAAAGGTTGACGTTGGCTCCGTTGCTCACCCGATGCTTCCCGAGCACAGTATCCGTTGGATTTGCGTGCAGACAGACAAGGGCTTTGCAATCAAGTACCTTGAAGTTGGCGCTGCTCCCAGTGCAACTTTTGCTCTTGCTGATGATGAGAAGTTGGTTGCAGTTTATGAATTCTGCAACATTCACGGACTCTGGAAAGCAGAGGCGTAGGAGGTTTTTCAATGGATAAAAAAGTTCACGAACTGCTTAATCAGCAGATTAACAAGGAGTTTTACTCCGCTTATCTTTATCTTCAGTTTTCAAACTATTTCAAGGAAATCGGACTTGACGGTTTTGCAAACTGGTATATGATTCAGGCGCAGGAAGAAAGAGACCACGCAATGCTTTTCTACACCTACTTGCAGAATGAAGACCAGAAGGTGACACTTGACGCTATTGACAAGCCTGAAAAGGAAATCACCTGCACAATGGACGTTCTTAAAGCGGGTCTTGAACACGAACAGTATGTGACCGCACTTATCAATGATATTTACGGCGCGGCTTACGACGTGAGAGATTTCCGCACAATGCAGTTCCTTGACTGGTTTGTCAAGGAGCAGGGCGAAGAAGAAACAAACGCAAAGGACCTTATCACAAAGATGGAACTTTTCGGCACTGATGCAAAGGGTCTTTATATGCTCAATCAGGAACTTGGCGCAAGAGTTTACAGCGCACCGTCCCTTGTACTTTAATTGAAATGAAAAAATCCCATTGAGTCAAGCACTCAATGGGATTTTTGTTTTACTTGATTTTCTTTGGTGTTTTGTTTGACACGATGATGCCACCGATAATCAGCAACGCACCGCATACGCCCCAGGTGCTGATTTTTTCATCCAGCACGAAGTACCCCGTAATCATTGTTATAAACGGGCTGAGATAGAGATAATTCGTTGTTGTCACAACGCCGATTCGCTTGATTGCACTGTTCCACCAGATGTAACAAAAACCGCTGCCAAGCACGCCCAGCAGGAGAAGTGAAGTGCCCATATCGTAGGAGATAAGGCGGGTCACATCGGGCACACCGTCACGGATGAGTGTTATTGCACCCATTGAAATCAGGCTGTAAAAAGTGCATCTGCGGGTGAGAGTGAAGTTGTTGTAACGTTCAAGCAACGGGGGAGAGATGATTGAATAAGCCGCCCACGAGAGCATTGCGCCGATTGCGAGCAAATCGCCTTTCGGGTTGAAACCGATGTCAAACGCGCCGTTGAATACAACAAGGATAACGCCCCAGATTGCAATAAAGAAACCGATGATTTTTGCACCGTTCAATTTTTCATTCTTGAAGAATAATCTTGCGCCGATTGTTGTTGCAATGGGTGCAAAAGAAATGATGATTGAAACGTTTGCTGCGGATGAATGTCTGAGTGCGGCGTTTTCAAAAAGGAAATACACAACAACACCGAAAACCGCAAGCAGAATGAATGCAAGTTCATCCTTGAGTTTCTTTGGCGGGTTGAGTTTCGGATGGATTATCCACAACACCACATAAGCAACAATCAGACGAAAGACAATTACCTGCACTTCGTTGTATCCCTGAAGGAGAATTTTTGTTGCTATGTAAGTAACGCCCCAGATAAAAATTGTGATAAGGGCAAGGATGTGCCCGGTGATTTTACTTTTCATATTCTGTCCTCTTATTTGGGTAACATAACGCTGATTTTGAGAGTCGGTGAGTATGAGATTGTAAGTGTGCCGCCAAGTGCGGTTACCTTTTCTTCAATCTCTTTGAATAATCCGGGGGACGCAGTTGCCTGCGCACCGTCACCGCTGATGTTTGCGGTCAGTTTGCTGCCGCCCTCGTAGATTGCCATTGTGACCTGCTTTGAGCCGCAAAGAGCAACGGATTTAGCCGCCGCAACGCTGAACAAATCAAGCAGTACGGGCTCGGTTACTTCATCGGTGGGCATATTGCCGATTACGGAAACTGAAACGCCGACCAATGCGAATGAGTAGGTGATGAGTGACAACTTGTTTTTTGCTGTGATGAATTCAAGACTTCTGACCTGTGCGTCGGAGATTTCACCGTCAGCGATGTTGTAATAGAGCATCTGGCTCAACTGATGCACCTGAGTGCGTAACGGTTCATTCTGCTCGGAAATTCTGTTTTGCTCACGCAATTCATCAAGGTTGTCAAGAGTCCACTGAAGTTGATTCTGTGTTTCTCTGATAAGCACTTTCTTTTCGGAAATCTCTGCCGCAACGCCTAACGCCTGAGTTGTGTCACAAGCGGTCAGGAGATAGTGGCGGGAGTCAATCTGAGATTTTGAAAACTCCCACGCAGTGCCGTTTGCAAGGCGGATTACGGATTTGCCGTTGACGTCATATACAGTAATGGTTTTGCTGTTTCTGATTCTGGAAACCGCATCATAAAACACGTTTGCATTTTTGAGTTCGTCCTGTGTGAGTGTGCGGCAAAGGTCATACATCTTTGAGTTTGCAAAAACAATCCTGCCACTGTTGTAAGCAAACAATACCGCATCGTTTGAGTATTCAAGATATTTCGGAATATCCGTTGATGTGATAACGGGTTTTGCGCCCTCTGTAAGCGCAAGGATAAGGCTGATTGTGCCAAGTGAAATGTTGACGGAGATTGCAACAATCACCGCAATTTCATTGTTGAGAAAATCTGTAAAAGCACTCTGTGCAAAAATCGGGGCGCCGTTTGCAAGGCGGATTACGTTGAATGCGCAAAGTACAGTCACAAGAATCTGCACCGCTGAAATAATCTTCGGCTTCTTTCTTGAAACGCAAAGACACGCAAAGAAAATTCCGCCGATGAGTGCCAATGCGCAAAGTGCAATAATAATGATTTTGAATCCGTCAGCAAGAGAGTTGAAAAACGTCATATTAAAGCACCTCCATCGGCAATTTTATTGTAAGGTCCATACTGTCTGCGGAAACGTCAACTCCCGCTTTTCCGCTGTACAATGCGGTTTTACGCAGCAAGTCCTTGTTGAATTCAATCTTTTTATGGGTGTCAATTCCGCCCACAAGTGCGCTGAGGACAACCTTGTCCGCTTCTTCGCCGATTGTTATGTTGAGTGTCGGTTTGCCGAAAGTAAGGGCAAATTCGCACAGAGTTTCAACCCAGTCAAAAATGAGCATTGCAACGCGACTGTCAATTTCTTTTGTAAGAGAAATGTTTACACAGCAGTTTTCAACAACTGCACTTGTTGCGCTGATTGCCTGGCTGATATTGTCGGACAGAGTGTGGACATAGAGTGCGCCATTCTGCTCAATTGATTCAAGCATATCAAACTTGTTTTTGATGTACGTTGCGATGATTCGCGCACGCACTACCATATCATCCCTTGACTTTTCATCGTTTTCAGGAAGGGAGTTGAGAATGTTTGAAACGATTGCAAGTTTGTATGATGCGGTTTTGAGCCCTTCATCATACAGATGGTTGACCATTTTTGCCTGAACAAGTTCATCGCGGATTTCGCTTTCCATCGCGATGAGTTCACTGTTTTTCTGAAGTTGCTGTGAAGTCTGGTCAAGTTCATCAATGAGCATATTGAGTTCTTTTATATCGTTTGCAAATGCGATGTAGCCGCCGCTGAATTTTGCGGTTGTGATGATTGTGTTTTCGTCCTGCTTGAATTCGCCGCCGTTTTCAATCGCGTTTGAAATTGACTGATTTGCGGGAGCTTCGGAAAGAGTGCGGATTGCAACCTCCTTTTCCTTGTCAACGATTGCAACGGGAAGTTCTGATTTTACAAAAACTTTTCTGAAATCTGCACCTGTCTTGATGAGTTTTGGGGTGATGCAGGATTCGCACATCATAATGATGAGTGCGCCACCGATTATTGTAATCGGTGATGATGCAAAGAACGGCACTCTGAGCGCGTAGAAAAGCGCGTAAATGATTGTTATTGCAATTATGATGAGTGGAATTCCGGGCGCTTTCTGACCCTTGTTTGCTTTGGCTAACAGAACTGCGCTGATAATCATAGGAATGAGAATCATAAGTGCGGGAATGAGATACAGCCAGTTAAGAGCAAGTTTTGCATTGTCCGCAGAGACAGAAACCTTGATAAGATTTATTATCGCCATAAGGCTGACACCCATTGAAATGAGTGTGAAGCAACGCTTGATTCTGATGTCGGCAACCCTGACAATTACGCTGCCGCACCAGATGACACTTGCTGCAATCAGTGCGATAAAAAGACAGTTAAGAGTGAGAGTGGTCATATCCTCAATCCTTTCCTTAATTGATTTTATAAAAATAGTTTAGATAAATAAATATCATAACATAATATCTGGAAAAAATCAACGATACGGAGGGCGAAATTTGCCACATATTAAATAAATATAAATTGTATAACGTGCAAAAGTGTGGTATAATATATAATCATTATTTTGAAGAGTGGGTGCGACGAAGTGAAATTTTTGATTTTGGACGGCAACAGCATACTCAACCGGGCGTTTTACGGCATCAGGATTCTGACAACAAAGGACGGCAGATTCACAAACGGAATATATGGCTTTATGAACATTCTGCTCAGACTTATTGAAATGACTGAGCCTGATTCTGTTGCGGTTGCGTTTGACCTTAAGGCGCCGACTTTTCGCCATAAACTGTACAGCGAGTATAAGGCCGGCAGAAAGGGTAT
>JAZQTF010000223.1:0-7069 GCA_045630445.1 Acutalibacteraceae bacterium | reverse complement strand
AAATGGCATAAATCCAATTATCAGATCCCGATGCTATCGCATCGCCCTGACGGGTTCGACTTCGTGCTGTCGCACTCCGCTCAGGATGACATATCAATCTTGCCGACAAAGAGTGAAAACGTTGTTTTCAATTTGTCGGTGTTTTTTGTAATTCTATATTTTCTTTTTCGTCACCGTATCCCCCCAACGACAAGGGCTCTGCCCTTGACCATTGTTTTACAAAATATTCCTATATTCAACGCAAATTTACGCGAAATCAGGCGTGGGCCTTGCGTTATACATTTGAAATAAATTAAGAAAGGATGTTGAAAAATGTCAAGAGAAAATATGAGAGAGGTATTGTCCGCACAGTATTTGCTGGGCAAAAATCAGGTTTACATCTTCGGTCAGGTGTGCACGGAGATGGCGGCGAATATCATTCCGCAGATGCATTACATAGAGCAGAAGATGATTGAGGACAACGTGCCCGAGGATGAGCGTGTGCTGACTGTTCTTATCAACAGCCCTGGTGGCTCGGTGAGTGACGGCCTTGCAATTTATGACACAATCAATTCCCTTAAATGCCACGTGCGCACAATCTGCGTCGGTCTTGCCGCATCAATGGGAGCGTTTCTGCTTTCATCAGGCTCAAAGGGTATGCGCCTTGCGTTGCCCAACAGTGAAATCCTTATCCATCAGCCCCTTGGTGGTGCGCAGGGTCAGGCGTCCGACATCATCATTGCGGCAAGACACATTGAACGCACACGCGGCACACTTAACGCAATCCTTGCGATGAATACCGGCAAGAGCGTTGAACAGATTGCCGCAGACACTGACAGAGATTACACGATGACCGCGCAGGAGGCCGTTGAATACGGACTTGTTGATGCGGTGCTTCTTCCCAAAACTATCAAAGCAATAGGAGGATGATACAATATGATTAACGATTATTTGTTCGAATGTTTCCTCAGGTATTACTACTTCATTGAGGCAATCTGTGACAAGGTGCTGACGGGTGAGAAAAGACGCGGATTGTTCTTTGAACTTGCAAACGTTTTCTGCCTGCCTCACAATGATGAACTCGAGGAATATTATCAGCAGTCTTGCGAGGAGCATTTCCGCGAGATTACCGACATTACCTCTTACGAGCGATTCAGCAGAATGGTTGAATTCGCTTTCAAGAGCGGTCAGGACATTGACTTCACAGACGTTGACAGAATGATTATGGTGCAGAAGCGCGAAGCGATGCAGATTCGCAAAAATATCTTCAAGGATGAGAAAAATCTTACACTTGAGGGCGTATTCTCAACACTTCTCACAACTGCGGTCAACGGTAACATTGACGCGATGGCAACGCTTTCCTTTATGGAATACCACGGCGTTTGCGTGTGTCAGGACAAGTATGCCGCGCTTAAAAGAATGAGAGCGTGCGCAAAGTGGAACAACCTTTTCGGCAACCTGATGGGTATCAGATATGACGTTGAAAACAACGGGTTGTATTATCAGATTTTGCGTACAGTGCTTAAAACTTCGGGTCAGAAGAAAGCGCTTGCACACATCTGTAACACATATTCGCACGGTGAGGATATTGAAACAAATCCGGTTGCAAAAATCATTGAAAAGGCTTTCGCACTTGAAATAATTGAGCGCAGCATTTACAACAAGAGTTTTGCAAAGATTGCGTTTTCATCGCTCGTAACAAACGAGGACAAGGAGAAACTTCTTCTCATCCGTCAGGAGGGTGCGATTGATGCGCTTACCGATATTCCCTTTGACGTTGACTGGAGCGGTTGCCACGAGTTTGATACGGGCAGCATCAGCGAAGTTGTGCTTGCAAGGGAGAGCGAGACTCAGGAGATTTTGCAGAATGTCACAATCACAACTTCATGCCCCGCGTGTGCAAGGACACCGCTTATGATTGTTTCTTGTGATGATTACATTATGCAGATGTATCGCAAGATGATTGCAAGCGGTTTCGGCAAGGAGTCAGTTGTTGAGATTGATGCAACAACTCTCACGGATGCGGACCTTGTGCCCTCAAGAGAAAACGTTTTCCTGCGTGGCCTTGCAAGGACAAAATCCGCGCACACGGTTTTTGTTATCAGCCACTGTGAAGACCTTGAAAATGATAAACTTGATTCAATCATCAATATGCTCGACTATGAGCACAGAAAGAGTTTCAAAATGTTCCACCCCAACGTAACGCTTGACTTGTCGGAGATTGTGTTTGTGCTTCTCGGTAATGAGAAAAACAGCGCAACGCTCAGACTCTCAAAGTCCTGTGACACAGTCTGGGCAAAGAATATTGACACCGACGAAAAGCCGGTTGTCGTTGCTTCCATTTTTGCATCACGCATCAACACTTTCGGTTGTTGTAATATGAAGATGGATGACGGTTGCAGGCAGTTTCTGGCTGATTACGATTCAAGACAGATTCAGCAGGTTATTGACTGCGCAATCAAGAAGTCAATCTTTGAGAAGAAGGACGTTGTGACGCTTGAACTTGTCAAAGCAATCTGCAAGGACAAGAATGTATCAAACGCAAAGCGTGGCGGTTTCGGTTACATAGGAGGGGACTATAATGCAAAAAATTGACGTTTTTAAGGACTATGAAAATACAAAACTTCTGACTGTTGAGCAGTACAGACAGATTCACCGCGGCGCAACATTCAAGTTTGATGAACTCGGTGAAAAGGAAATTGATGGCATTCCCGTTTGTATCACAAGGGGCGACGACGGTCGCCTCGATGTGACTTTCACACCGGACACGCACCTGCTTGCAATCGGTGCAACACGAAGCGGTAAGACAACGGGTTACGTTATTCCCACAATCAACGTGCTTGCTTCAAAAAAGAATAAGCCGAATATGGTAATCAGTGACCCGAAGAAAGAACTTTATGCTTCAAACGCAAGCTTGCTTGAAAAGCAGGGTTACAGAGTTTTGCTTATCGATTTTACTGATTATCGTCACAGCGATTGCTGGAATCCGCTTACAAAGTATTTCCGCTTGTATGCGCAGAAGCGTGCGATTCTCGGAGAATTGATAGAGGCTTCCTTGCCCAGTGTGAATGGCTATCAGATGGATGGTAAAAAATTCAGAAGCCTGACAGCGATGAGCCGTTACGCTGATGAAAAGTCTGACGGTATTGTGGATGAGGTTGAAAAGGGTCTTACAACTCTTGTTTTGTCAATCATTCCAAGAATTCCTGACATCAAGGACCCCTTCTGGGAGGACTCCGCAAGAGATTTGCTCAAAGCGATTCTGTACGGTATGCTGGAGGACAGCGATAGCGGCAGGATTACCGAGAATAATTTCTCGATTGATACCGCGCTTCGAATCCTTGATTCATTTTCCGACGCCAATATCCGCACGAATGGTGGTTACGATAAGGGTTATTTCTCAACCCGTGACAAAGAAACATCAAAGGCAAGAAGCCTTGCTCACAAGTGTATTCTTGAGCAGGCGGAAACCACAAGACGATGCATTACCTCAACTCTTGCAACAAAACTCAACAAGTTCCGTGACACAAGCGTAAGGCGTATCACCTGCGCAAACACTTTTGAAATGAGTGAACTTGATGACGGTGTGCCTACAGCAATCTTCGTTGCATTCAAGGATGAGGAGGAGTTGCATTATGAGATCATCACAATGTTTCTGAGCAATCTCTACACCGAACTTATCGCAACTGCACGTAAAAAAGGATCAACACTTGACCGTCCGTTTTATTTCCTTCTTGATGAGTTCGGCAATCTGCCGCCATTCAACAGTTTTGACAAGGTGATTTCCGCGTGCGGTGGCAGAAATATATGGTTTTTGTTGATTTTGCAGTCCTACGCTCAGCTTTATAACGTTTACGGCAAGGACACCGCGGAGATTATCAAGGACAATCTCAACACTCACGTTTTCTTCGGTACAAACAATCCGCAGACAAAGCGTGATTTCTCTGAGGAGTGCGGACTTAAAACAATCATCGCGCCGACCTCTGCGCTCAACGGTAAGGGTGAGAGCATTGAAGTTTATGATAAGGACGTTGTTTCGCTTGTACCCGTCAGCAAACTGACAAAGATTGCTCCCGGTGAATGTGTTGTCACACAGATGCGAGAGGATGTTCTGTGGTCAAGAATGGAGCGCAGTTACCTGTGCAAAGAGTTTATGCACAAAACTACAAATTCGTCCGACCGTGCGCCAAAACTTGACTTTACCGACAAGAAATATATTTACAAAACAAATTGATAAAAGCAGATGTCAATGTTGAAATTCACATTCAACATTGACATTGTGCCTGTCTGGAAGTAGAATAAAAACAACAAGATTTTTGTCGGAAGGCGGCGGTTTTATGGATGCTTGTCTCAGGAATTGGATTATTGGTTTTTTGATTGCATCAGCAGTGTTTACGGTGGCTGCACTCATTTATATTATTTTCAAACGCAAGAATCGCCGCAAGCCGAAGTCGGTGCTTGTTTTTATTCTGATACTGCTTGCTGCAGTGTGGTGTGCGCGTTATCCTGTCGGACTTTACAGAGCGTATTATACTCCGCCCGCCATCACCTCGCCCGAGGAAAATAATGCCGATGAAAAGGAAGAGAATGAAACCTGCTTTGAGAAAAATGAACTCAACTGCAAGGAAGAAATTGTCAACAGTTTCATTCACGCGTTGCAGACGTTCAGTATGGATGAGGATTACACAACCTATCTCCTTGACGGCAAACAGATGGTGAGTGACCTTCGCGCAGATGATAATGATGAAAAGTGGGTCGGACTTTACAGCGGTTACACAAGCACGCTCAACCTTGTTGCACCCATCCTTGGCGGTGCGATTATTTTGGAAGTAATCGCAAACTTTTTCCCCTCGTTCATATTGTGTTTTACAAACCTCTTCGGATGGTTGAAAAAACGTTATTTTTTCAATGAACTTAATGAGCGTTCAGTTGCGCTTATGCACAGCATTTACAGTAACGCAAGGTTCAAAAGGCTGAGTGCGTTTGTCTTTGCAAACGTTGGCGAGGATGCTGATCCCGATTTGTTGCAGGACGCAAAGACAGTTGGTGCAATCTGTGTTGGTTATGATATTGACAGAAGTATTGGCAGATTTGGGTTTAAAAGAACAATTCTGCTTATGAATAACGATGAGAACAAAAATCTTCAGTCCCTGACGGCAGTGCTTGAAGCAAATGACGGAAAGAAAATTCCAAAAACAGAGATTTACGTCTTTTCAACTGATAAGAAGTTTTCTCATATTGAGGAGGAAGTTTCGTATATCGTCAAACAAAGAGTCGGCAAATTTAAAACGGACGAGGAAGCAAAGGCGGCTTTGCCGTTGGTTGTGCCCGTTGACGCAACAAAGAATATGGTTTACACCCTGTTGCGTGACGTACCGTTGTATGAGCCTCTTGTTGATTCGGAAGAAAAAGAGGAAAAGACTCTCAACCTGACAATTTTCGGCAGTGGCACAATCGGCACGCAGATGTTTCTCAATTCCTATTGGTGCGGCCAGATGCTTAACTGCAAACTGCGTATAAACGTTGTTTCAAAAGAAAAGAGGAGCGTTGATTGCAAAAACGCTGACCATAACTGCGACTGCAAAGGCCGTAAGGACACAAGTTTTGAGGGCAGAATAAATTATATCAATCCTGACATTTTCAAGACGGCCGACCCGGACAGCGAGTTGCTGATATACAACTCAAAGGGCGACAGAAACGAGCCGTACTTTGATTATGATTATATCTGTGCAGATGTTTTGGATGATGATTTTGAAAACGTGATGACTGCTTCTCGCAAGGATGGATTCAAACTTGTTGATTCGGATTACTTCGTTGTTGCACTCGGCACTGATGAGGATAATTTTGCGGTTGCCGACAGAATCAGACAAAGTGTGGGCAAGCATCAGGTGTATGATGAAACGGGTAAGAGAGCGGTTATCAGTTATGTAATCTATAACTCTGAACTCTGCCGTGCGCTCAATATAGAGCCAAAGCATTATTATACAAAGAAAAAAGAGGATGGCCCCGCTGATATCTATATGTGGGCGTTTGGCTGCATGGATGACGTTTACAGTGAAAAGAACGTTTTCTTCAGCGAGGTGCTTGAACTTGCACTTTCAACCGGTGACACTTACAACAAGGCCACAAAGACTGAGGCAACAAGTAAAACTCAGGGTTCAAAACTGAAACGAATCAAGGATGTTTATGGCTACAAGTCCGATATTGCCCGCTCTTATCATTATGGCTACAAGGCGTTTTCTGCGGGCAAATATTCAAAGTCCGTATTCAGTGCGGCAAGCCGTGAGAAGTATTTTGAGTCCGTTTCCGAAATGCGTAAGGAATATCACGATTATGCGGTCAGCTCCACCGACCCGGCACTTGCATGGCTTGAGCATCGTCGCTGGAATGCTTACCTGCGCTCTAACGGATTCAGACATGGGGAATACGAACCGTATTACGCAAAAGAGAATACGCATAAGAATCTTGGATTGAAAATTCATCCGTGTATTGTTGAGACTGACAAAACAAAATCCATCAACGCAAGGTTTGATGAGAGAGGAATTATTATCACAGAAACAGAATTCCTGAATTTCACGCCGCACGATTTGCTTGATGAGTTGAGTCTGGAAATCAACAACCGCAATGGCGGCGGTGATTTCAAGCGTTGGGATTATCCGCGTTATGCGCTCAATGACGCTGAGGTAAAGGAAACTCTTTATCAGAAATGTAAAACACCGAAGTTTGAAAATCGCAATGATCTGTTGTATGGCGTTCATCCTGAGAAGATATATCTGATTGAGAAGAAGTGGTATATCGCAGCGGCGTGTCTGAAGGAAATTATTTTAAGCAAACTTGCAATCAGCAAGGATTCATCAGCAGCAAAGCAGGTTGAAAAGATTGTTTTATCAATGAGCATTAAGAATTATGACGTAAATTTTGTTGCGATTGATGACGTTGCAAAAATTCAGACAGAGTTAAAACAAATTACAAAACAGTAACATCAATAATTGGAGGAGATAATTTGTACGAGCCGAAACCGATTGATCTGAGCGGCATTGTGTTGCCGCAGGAGTGAAATGGACTGACAGAAGAAATTGCGGGAAACGTA
>JAZQTF010000222.1:0-2514 GCA_045630445.1 Acutalibacteraceae bacterium | reverse complement strand
GTAGAAGTTCGGTTCTATCGGATCCCTCTGACGAGGGAGCTGGATTTTTGCGTAGCAAAAAGACTGAGGGAGAGAAAACGTTGACTACCCCTCCGTCTGCGGCGTTGCCGCAGCCACCTCCCCTGACAAGGGTAGGCGATTATTTTGCTCGGCTTTTTTGTCTTCCCCCAGTAGAACTGGGGGTTTATTTCCACGTCTAAAGACGCCAAACAAAATCCTGCCGGATTAACCGACAGGATTTTTATTGCTGTTTTGATTTGATAATCAGGCGATTACCACCACGGCCACCAGCTGCCGAAGCCACTCTTCTTTGTTGTAGTTGTTGCCTTTGTTGTGGTTGTAGTTGTGGGCTTTGTTGTAGTGGTTGTTGTGGGAGCCTTTGTTGTAGTTGTTGTAGTTGTAGTAGTTGTGGTAGTTGTTGTGGGTTTTGTTGTAGTAGTTGTGGTTGTTGTAGTAGTTGTAGTTGTAGGCGCAGTAGTTGTTGTGGTTGTAGGTGCAGTAGTTGTTGTGGTTGTAGTAGTTGTGGGAGCGGTTGTTGTGGTTGTTGTTTCTTCCTGTGCAACCTGTCTTGTAACCACTGCTGTGTAAGAATACTCAAGGCTCATTGTGGGAGCGTAGAGCGCGATTGTGCTGCTCGGGCTCACTGCATAAACAACGAAATACGGATTTGCCGCAGAAACAGCGGGAACTGAAATCGTGCCTGAGCCGCTCTTTGAATTCCTGAAAGAAAATGCACTCTTGGACATTGTTGATTTGTAAGCAGTTGCCTGTGTTGCCTGAGCGGAAGAGATGGAATAAACGGTTACAGAGTAGAAAGCGGAAGATTTTGTAGCAGTTACGGAAACCTTTGCATTTGCAACAATGCTGACGTTGCTGATTGTGTAACCTGCGGATGCGGGATATTTTGCCTGAAGGTCTGCCATTACAGTACCGTAAACATCATAGTTAGCAATAACACCACCGAATGTGCTTGTTGAGCTCTCTGCAATTTTTGTCCATCTTGCAGCAGTTGTGTTCTTTCTGTATGTATATGACGCACCGTAGATTGAGGATGCGGTAACGTTCAAGGTGTTGTTGCCGCTTACTGTTTCATTATTGATTACGGGTGCTTTGGTTGTTGTCTGGGTTGCAGCCTGAGTTGTTGTCTGTGTTGCAGAGGATGCCTGAGTTGTTGTTTCAGACGGAGCGGAAGGAGTTACAACAACAAACTGGCTCTCTGTGGGGAGAAGGGATGCATCAGACGCCTTTGTGATTACCTGCTTTGCGGGAGCAGTTGCAGATGTTGCCATACTTACAAAGTAGAAAGTTGTTCTGTCGGGATCCTTTGCGTTGCAAAGCTTCTTTGTTGTGCTTGTGGGAGTTGTGAAAGAAACACTGCTCCAGCTGAGGAGACCTGTGGACTTCTTGCCTGTGAACATATTGCCTGAAACGTGATACTGTGAGTAAGAATAAGCAACGGAAAGAGCGGCTGTGCTACCATTTGCTTCAACGTCACTGTTTACGATTGTGAGTTTTGTATCACCAAGGGGATTGTTTTTGGGAGTGTCATAAACATTGATGCCAAACACTGAACCATTTGCAACAACCTTACTGTTTTCAATATACACACTGTAACCTGCGATAGCAGCGTCAATATAGATATCCTGTGCAGAAGTTGCCTCTACGATTGAGGAGTTGATAACAAGTTTCTGTGCATAGATGCCGTGGCCACAATCCTGTGAAGAGTTGTCAGCAACAACTTTTGAATTCTTGATTGTGAGGTCATAACCTGAAATCTGGCCGTTAGTTGTGATAATTGCGTTTTCAATGGTGTTTACACCGTTGAGGTAGAACGCATCACCTGTGCCTGCTGTTCTGATATCAAATCTTCCGCTGATAACACCGTCGGAAGCCCAGATACCATTATTGTCGCCATCATTAAGGATTGTGAGTTTATATACGCCGGTATTGATGTCAAGGTTTGAAGCGTATGCATCAATTGCGTACCACTTGTCAAGTCCTCTTGCGTCAATTGTAACGTCCTCTGTGAGTACGATTTTGACCGCAATATTGTTTGTTACTTCAATTGCTTTTACTTCACCCTGTGAGAGTGTGAGAGTTGTGCCATCCCATGACCAGCCATAACCGGAAGCCGCTTTTGTGCTGTCAATTGTGAGCAAGCCGTCAGCATCAACCATTGACGCGGAACCAATAACATAGACAGATGTGATGAGTGTGCATACTACGAGAAGTACGCCGAGAATTTTCTTTAACATTTTGAATTGCCTCCTGAAATAAAACCATTTTCCGGTCAGTCTTTCTTACCGACCGCCCAATAGTATGCTACCACTTTACATCCCAAAAGTAAAGATGGAGTATTGGTTAAACTTCACATATAAATGGTATTGTTTTTGTGCATATTGCACAAGTGACTTGTCATTCCACATTTTCAATCAAAACCACCAGTTCAACTGGTGGTTTGCACTGCCCCTATAAGGGGCTATTACCGGCTTAACCCCTGTAAGGGGTACCGAA
>JAZQTF010000221.1:0-10808 GCA_045630445.1 Acutalibacteraceae bacterium | reverse complement strand
CTGCGTGTCGTTTTGTTTTATTACGCAACAAAAAACGAAAGACGATGAGCCTTCCTCTGACGAGGGAGAGAACAAAAAAAGCAGACGAGCAAACCTCATCTGCTTTTTCATTTTTAATTATTACGTAATAGAAAACTGTATGTAAAATCAATTAAATAGAATCGGGCATTTTGTTAAGCCAGGTACGAGCGCCTTGGCGTGAACGTCGCAATATCACTAAGCTGATAAGAATAGCGATATTGAATACAATGAACACCAGAGATGGCCACCATTCTTCACAAATATCATGGATTATAATGAAGTTTATCGGCAGATCCAGAATACAAAGAATGAAAAGACCGATTGATCCCGCGTTTGAGCAGGAGCGGTTTATTGCAAACAAAACACAGAACACCAAAAAAGCAATAAACATTATGAGTGTTACCCCTATGAAAATGATGGATGCGATGAGAGTTTCCGAAGATCCACCCAGAACCATTATTAAGAACCATGGAGTAAAATAACCGGTAGAAAGAAGTAACTCGAAATGGGTGTCCGATAGCAGACTTGAATGTGGCGGGGATAACTCTATAGCGATGAACATAAGGATAAGCAAGGGAACAATTCCTTTCCAGAATAGAAGGACGCTTGTTGTTATGTGCAACGGGCTGTTTTGAAATAATCTTTTCATTGGTGCAGCACCTCCTTATATTTTCATTATAAACCATATTACATTTTTTTCAATAAGAATTTTTGCTCCAACTGCGTGTATATTTTTTCTGTATCATCCTTGGCAAAATGGAATCAGATGTTTCCGCCAAGCAAAAGCGGAGCAAAGGGTCAAGGGCGTGCCCGTCGCGGCATGAGCGACTTCGTCGTCGCAAACTACGCTCATTCGTTTTCGCCTGACGGCGAAAAGTTCATCCGCTCCGTTGCTCCTCCTCTTCCCAAAAAGTGGTACTTTTCGGGAGCCCTGTTACCGCAAACTACGCTCATTCGTTTTCGCCTGACGGCGAAAAGCTCATCCGCTCCGTTGCTCCTCCTCTTCCCAAAAAGTGCTACTTTATAGGAACCCTGTGTTAGCCGTATGAAGAATATAAATTTTACCTAACATTGACGGACGGCCAATGGCCGCCCCTACGATGTTATTGTGGGATTGTTCGTAGGCAACAACCTGCGTGTCGTTTTGTTTTATTACGCAACAAAAAACGAAATACGATGAGCCTTCCTCTGACGAGGAAGGTGGCACGGCATAGCCGTGACGGAAGGAGAGAAAATGAGGTAACAGGTAAGAGGTAATAGGTGAGGTTGCTTTGCGTTGCTCCGCAATTTTGCAGAAATTCTTGAATTATCCCCCGTATTATGATAGGATAAAAACAGGCAAGGAGATGATTTATAATGAACAAGAATCTGAAAATAGGTCTGATTTTTGCGGACGATACCGAATACGTACCGTTTGTGAAAAGAATGGGAAAATACAGCGTAAAAAATGAGAAAAAAAGGGGCAACGAGGGTTGCGTAATCACCGCTGAAAAGAACGGCAGAATAATTGAAATCCACGCGGTGCAGAGCGGAATCGGCAAGGTCAATGCCGCAAGCGCCGCAGCGTTTCTGATTGCTGATGATAAGGTTGACTGGGTTATGAATCTTGGCTTTTCGGGCGCGGTCAGCGGACTTCGCAGGGGAATGATTGCGTGCGGTGAGAGTTACTGTGAGGTTGACTTTGATTTAAGTCCCCTTGGCTACAAACCCGGTCAGAAGGAGAGGAACGCGGAGATAATCATCACCGCTGACAAAACTCTGCTTGACCTTGTTTGCCGACTTGATTACGTTGTGAAAACAACAATGGGTACGGGTGATTTCTTCCTTGATGACTCAGCGAAGAAAAAGGAAATCTACGAAATGTTTGGCATAAACAGTTTTGATATGGAGAGTGCGGCAATTGCCGAAGTGTGCGCAAAGCAGGAGATACCTTTTGTGTCAATCCGCAAAATCTCCGACGATGCGGACGATAATGCAACGGGCGACTACTGCAATATGGCGTACAGCGATGACGCATCCCTCAGCGAAACAATGTTTGATTTCATTGAAACCGTGCTTTAATCGGGGGTGGAATATATGAAAGTATTTGACGTGCTCAAACAAAAACTGCTTTCTCTCGGCTATGAGGTCAGTTGTTTTGACACCGCGGAAGGTGCGGCACAATACCTCAATGAGAAAATAGACGGTCAGACCGTTGGCTTCGGCGGGTCAATGACGCTTGAGAAAATGGGGCTTTATGAAAGCCTTTCGGTTCACAATCAGGTATTCTGGCACCACAGAATCCCCGAGGGTAAGACTCATGATGATATGCGAAGGCTTGCAAACGCCGCCGATATTTATATTTCTTCCGTCAACGGAATTGCCGAAAGCGGAGAGATTGTCAACATAGACGGCAGATGCAACCGCGTTGCATCAATCTTCTACGGTCACACAAAGGTTTACCTTGTTGTTGGCGTGAACAAAATCGCAAAGGATTACGATTCCGCGCTTTACAGAGCGAGAAATATCGCATCCCCCCTCAATGCAAAACGCCTTGGAATGAAAACTCCCTGCGCGGTCAATGCCGACAAGTGCTACGATTGCAACAGCCCTGACCGAATCTGCCGCGGATTGTCTGTGTTGTGGACAAAACCCAGCGGTTGCGACTATGAAATCGTGCTCATAAATGAAGAATTAGGCTACTAAAACCAAAACACCCGAAGATTAGTCTTCGGGTGTTCTTTTTGGTGTCTTTAGACGTGGAAATAAACCCCCAGTTCTACTGGGGGAAGACAAAAAAACTGAGCAAAATAACCGCCTACCCTTGTCAGGGGAGGTGGCTGCGGCAACAGAAAGGGCTCCCCAAAAGTAACACTTTTGGGGAAGAGGAGGAGCAACGGAGCGAGTGAACTTTTCACCAAATAGGTGGAAACAAATGAGCGTAGTTTGTGACGACGATACGGAGGGGTAGTCAACGTTTTCTCTCCCTCAGTCTTTTTGCTACGCAAAAATCCAGCTCCCTCGTCAGAGGGAACCGATAGAACCGAACTTCTACCCGTTTACGGGTTGCAGTGCGTGTGATGCGATAATAATGTTTCGGTATCCCTTACAGGGGTTAAGCCGGTAATATCCCCTTATAGGGGCAGTGCAAACCACCAGTTTACTGGTGGTTATGATTATTTTCTGCCTGATTTATAGAATTGTCGTTTCAGTTTTTGAAAAAGTGATGAAAGCGGGTTAAAAAGGGTGATGAAAACAACCGCATTCGAAACGATGTGCGTAACATAAAACCATACGCCACGCAGATAATATATCGAAAAGCGTTTGAAAAAATTGTTCCAGTAACCCGAAAACAGACCGACGTCAACAAGGCTTGTCAGTATGCCGAAACCAAAGGTCATCACAATTATTATTCCCGTTAAAACAAATCGGTTTGAAACTCCTTTTTTACCGAGCAGCCAGAATGTAACAGCAAGGAGCGGCCAGTATATGAGGTAGGAAATGACCCAGGTGTTAACGCCCCAGATGAGCATTTCCGCACCCACGAATATCACTGACGCCAACACTCCGCACGGCCCGAAAACGTAACCGTAAAGGGCAAGGAGCAAACTGACAAGTTCAATATTGGGCAGGGCTGAAAGGGCAAGTTTGACGGCTTCAAGCGTTGCCGCCATAACTCCCGTCAGCGCTATGTCCATCACGCTGAATGAGAATCTTTTTTTATCCATATCAGAAAGCAATTGTGCCGATGTAGATTACGCAGTCCGCCTCAATTGTCAGTTCGCTTGCGCCAACACCTGCGGATGTGAGTGTTTTTCCGCCAAATTCAACGGTTGTTGCGTACTGTGAAACGTCAATGTCCTTTTCAACGGATGTGTAAATATAGATATAGTTTCCGTCTTTTTGTTCAAGAGCACCGGCTTTTGTCAGGAATGCACCGTATCCCGTATCATCAGCGGTGTATTCAAGGCCCTGAGTTGTTTTGAGATATTCAAGCACAGACATAAGACCGTCTGTAATCTCAAATTTGTCAAGTTCAACCGTGTAAGCGACGGGAGTTTCCGTGCCGATGACAACTGTCATTGTGTCAACTGCGGCAGCGGTTGTGGATGTGGTTGTTGTTACGTCTGAGCCATGATTGGAAGAACAAGCGGCAAAAGAAAGCGCCGCAAGGATAACAACAAGGACAAGAGCGATTGATGAAATTCTCTTTTTCATTTTTGACCTCCGTATTTTTACAAAAATAAATGCCCTCCCGGATGGGAAGGCAAGGAAACAGCGTCTTTAAGGTTGCAACGCAACTCAGGAATGCCACTCTCCCTTGCCCGAAAGTGTACCTGAACAAAAAGTAATAGGGCAGGTTTTCCGACTTATGACATGCGTCAATTACGGTAATGGCTGTTGCGATGGATTTTCACCAAGATTCCCCTGTTGACAGTTTGTGCCGAAGCACTCCTGATCCGAATTACTGTTAAGTTTTAATTCTGCTGTGAGGTCATTTTATCATCCTATTCGTCTTTTGTCAAGCAAGTCAACGGTTTGTGCCGCATACAAACAGAAAGGCCCACCTTTTTCAAGGTGAGTCTTTCCGTTTGTGTTATTGGTATTGATACCTTTCGATATCATAACGCACGTTAGCAGTGTTTTTGAAATAAACCTTGCCGATTGTTTTCTGCACTCCGTCAATGGTTGCCTTTATAAACAACTCACCGTTTTCAACCACTGATGTCAGACGTTGACAATGTGCCGTTGCGTCTGCACTCATCGGTTACGGCAAATTCAAGTTTATCAATGCCGTCATAACTGAAAGCGGAACTTTGCGACAAATAAAAAATCCCCGCAGAGTATGCGGGGATGGGAGATGGCGGATTTTATTGAGCATTAAAGCCTGTTAAGTTTTCAAACGTATCAAGTTCGTAGCAGGGGAAATAAATGCCCCACATTTCGCCATCGTGCAAAACCTTGAGAATGTGGTAGGGCTTTGCGTGGATGCAACGGAAGTTGTCAACGTTCATTTTGTACTGCTTGTACGGGCCGACGTTCGGCGGAATATCTTTGTTCCATTCGGGCATCGTGATTCGCTTGTCAACGGTTACTATGCCCTTGAGTTCGCTGAAAGGAAACTCATATTTTGCTTCAACGTTTGCAAGGTAGAGTTTCTGATTTCTTACAAATGCGTGGTATTCAAAATTAAAATGTGTGCCAAAGGACCTTTTGGTTGATTTTGCAACCGGCACACCTTTTTTGATTTTGTAGCAGAATGAAAGTATGTCAACCGCAACCGCATCCTCAGGCACGTCAAGTTCATCAAATATTTCATCCGTCATTGTGTCAAGGTCATTTGCCGCGGCCTGTGCTTCGCTGCTGTTGCTGACGGACTTTGCCTTGCTTATTGCGGCAAGGGTAATCACACCCCAGACGATGAAACAAACACCGCATACCCAGAAAAGTTCGGGCGCATTTGCGTAAGCGGTTTTAAGGTCAACGTTTTTCATACCCTTGATAATTCCGCCCGCAACCACAATCCACGCAAAACAGCAGATGTATTGAATAACGCGCAGTATTGTCGGCAGTTTGGCTTTGTTTATAATTTTGTCCGCTTGTTCAAGCGAATTTTCAAGTGCCTGCGTCGCCTCATCCGAAGCGGTGGAAACAAGGAATTCATCCCCGTTAAAAACATCATTTCTTTTATTGTCAGTAATATCAATACCCAAAAAAGGTTTCATGGAAACACCCCCGATGAATGCATTATAAACCGCACAATTCCTTTTTTCAACACGCAACGCCAAATTGTTAAGAAATCTTAATAATTTTTATAGTGAAATCTTAGGATTTGTATGATACGATTTAATCACAACGATTGAAAGAGGTGGCGGAATGAACATTCTGATTGTTGACGATGACAGAGAGATAGTTGACAGTATTGCAATTTTTCTTTCCGGTGAGGGGTACGGCATTTTCAAGGCGTATGACGGACTTGAAGCGCTTGAAATCCTGAGCGGGAATGAGGTGCATCTGATGATACTTGACGTGATGATGCCGAAACTTGACGGAATCAAAACCCTGTTACAGTTAAGGCAGTCAAGAAATGTTCCCGTAATTCTCTTGTCTGCAAAATCGCAGGACAGTGACAAAATTCTGGGGCTTACTGCAGGAGCCGATGATTACGTTACAAAACCGTTCAACCCTTCTGAACTTATCGCAAGGGTAAAATCGCAGATAAGAAGATACACGTCGCTTGGCTCAATCGGTAAACAAAACGGTAAAATAACAATTGACGGCTTGTGTGTGGACACTGAAACAAAGACGGTCAGAGTTGATGGTGATGACGTGCGCCTGACTCCCATTGAGTACAGAATACTGGAACTTCTTGCACGAAACAGGGGCAAAGTTTTCTCCGCGCAGGAGATTTACACTGCTGTGTGGAATGAGTCGAGCATTGTCGGTGACGGCACGATTACCGTACACATCAGGCACATACGGGAGAAAATTGAAATAAATCCCAGAGAGCCACGCTATCTGAAAGTTGTGTGGGGCGTGGGGTACAAAATTGAGTAAGGGGGTACAATATGAAAAAGATTATATATTCCGCAGTGACAAAAGCGGTTGCGTTTCTGCTTGCGGTTGCGTGCATTGTCCTTTGCGTGAATGCGCTTGTGACGGGCGTTGAAGCCTATGAAAAGGAAGAGCTGAAAATCTATGATTTTGAAACGGAATTCACAGATTCAAATCATTTCAACTGGATGCTTGCCGAGCCGATAAACGCGCTTGCATCAGCGGTTGATGCTTATTGGCCAAACGGAAAAAGAACCTTTGCAGAGATTATCACAGAGTATCTTAACACTATTCAGCACGGTGATAAGGTTGATTATCTTATAGTCATCAATGGCGAAAAGTTTACAAACTGTATGGAGCTTGAAAAAGACTATTTTGAAAATCAGCGTATTTATTTCAGCGTTCAGCGCAAAGCGAGCGGAAAGATTGAAACCGAGGGCAAACTCAAAAACGGATTTGTGGATGTCAATTATTTATTCCGTCAGTACAACAATACGTTTTCCGTTTACGTGTCCGTGGATGATGATTATGTTCAGCAGTGCGAAACCGCGTGGAATAATCAGGCTGACCTTGCCGTTAAAACTGCGATGCAGGCGTTTGCGTTCCTCGGTGGTGCGGTTTTGCTCATTGTTTTCCTTTGTGTAATCGCAGGCAGAAACGGAAAAGGTGAACTTAAAGAGAGTTGGTTTGACCGCATCTGGACGGAAATTCATCTTGCACTGCTCGGTGCGGCAGGTGTGGCCGTGGTGATTGCTGTCGGTGAGATTTTGTGGAGTTTGTCAAATAGCGATATGACCGCTGATCTTGCACGATTGCTTTCATTGTCGGTTGCAGGTGTTGCGGGTGCGATTATTGTAACGTGCATTCTGTCGCTCGTGCGTAAAATCAAATGCGGCATTTTCCTTAAAACAAGTGTCATTTTCATCGTGCTCAGTTGGTTTTTCAAAATCTTGTTCAGATTCCTTAAATGGTCTGGCAAAAAGATTAAAAAGTCATTCCTGCTTGTGTGGAAATTCACAACCGGAAAGAGCGGCGCACTTATAATTCTTGCAATACTTATATATACAATAGTAATTGCAATTTTTGGCGTGATGCTGACACAGGACCACCTTGCTGTTGTGGCAATTATATTGGGCGTTATTGCGTTTGGTGTGCTGTGCTACATCTTCATAAAACGCGCAAATGAGCTTGAAGAAATCCGCAGTGGTGCATCCGCGGTCAGAAACGGTGACCTTACCTATAAAATACCCGAATTGAAACACGAGGATTTGCGCACGCTTGCGCAGGACATCAATGACATAACATCAGGACTTGACAGGTCCGTTGCCAAAACGCTTAAAGCCGAGCGGATGAAAACTGAACTTATAACAAACGTGTCGCACGATTTGAAAACTCCGCTGACGTCAATCATCAATTACACACAGTTGCTTTCGGAGATTGACAATTTACCCGAAACGGCGCAGGACTACGTAAAGATTATTGCAAAGAAAAGCGAGCGGCTTAAAAATCTGACCCAGGATTTGTTTGATATTTCAAAGGCGCAGAGCGGAAATGAGGAAATTGTCAGTGAGAAACTTGACGTTGCACTGCTGATAAATCAGTCGCTCGGTGAGCATAACAATGAAATCACAGCGTCAGGGCTGGAGTTTTGTGTAACCCTTGCGGAAAATCTCTGCATCTTTGCTGATGGCCGCAAGATGTCACGCGTTATGAGTAATCTTATCGGAAACGCACTCAAATACGCGATGAAAAACACAAGGGTGTTTGTTGTGGCTTGTGAGCGTAATGGTGAAGCGGTGATTGAGATTAAAAACACCTCCGCATATCCGATGAATTTTGACGCTTCGGAGATAACGTCGCGTTTTGTCCGCGGTGATGAAGCACGCTCAACCGAGGGTAACGGACTCGGCCTTGCAATCGCCAGCAGTTACGTTGAACTTTGCGGTGGTGAGTTTGAAATAATCATTGACGGTGACTTGTTCAAAGCGGTTATAAAATTCCCTGAATACAAATAATTTTTTGAAAAAGATTCAAAAACACCTGTTAAAGTACGTTTTTTGGGACACAGTGTGTGTTATAATGTAGTCATAGCAGGTGGGAAACACACCGCTTTATGATTTGATTATAACAAAAATGTGTTGTCATTTTTTTAACTCGTTCTTTTTTTTCGGCAACGGGCGTCCATCATACGATGGGCGCCCGTTGTCGTTTTGTTTACAGGTTAAAATAATCAAAGCCTCCCTCTGATGAGGGAGGTGTCTGAGGCATAGGCACAAAGGGAGGGAGAGATAAACTGGCATAACAAAATTATAATTCACACAGATTGTATTTTACCAATCTGTTGTTATTGCTTTTTTCAACATATTGTGATAAACTTCTTAAAGAGAGAGGTTAACATTGAAAGGTGGATACAAGTGAAGAAAATTATCATACTCGTGGCAACGCTCATTTGTGCGGTTTTCGTTTTCGCAGGTTGTCACAGACATACATCCGATGCAAAATTCTCCTGCACTGACGGTCAGACTTGCTCTGAGTGCGGTGAGGTTATGAGAGAGCCGAGCGATCATCTTGTCCCGGGTGAAGCAACCTGCACGCAGGACAGCATCTGCTACATCTGCGGCAAGGTTATGGAAGAAAAGAAAGGCCACGTTATGCCCGAGGAATATGACTGCACAGAAAACGTTATGTGTGCGGTCTGCGGTGCGTTTATGATGGAAGCACCGGGCCACATTTCCGCAGGTGAAGCAACCTGCACGGAGGATGAAGTATGCTCCGGTTGTGGTGAGATTCTTACCGTGGCTCACGGTCACGTACCCGGTCCGGAGGCAACCTCAACAACTGACCAGACGTGCCTTGACTGTGGTGAAATCATCGCTTATGCGACCGGCACTCCAAACACAAAACCCGTTGAGATGATTCCTGAAACTCATTCGGGCGGACATTATAACAACAACATCAGCGCTTATTATTCGGGCAGCGTGCTTGTCTGCGGTGACTATGCGCTTGAGTATTTTTCTCTCCCCGAAAGCAGTACGGCATACGCGGGCATCATCAATGATTTTGCCGCAAAGTACCCCGGCCTTAATGTGACAAGTATGCTTGTGCCAAAGAGTGCAACTTTTAACGCACCGTCAGGTTACACAAATCAGTTTACAAACCATAAGAATTTCATCACAAACACTTACGCGTTGATGAGCGACAGCGTCAGGAAAGCGGACGCAATCGGCGTGATGGCAAATCATTCGGGAGAGTATCTTTTCTACCGCACCGACCATCACTGGACTTCACTCGGCGCATATTATGCAAGCGTTGCTTACTGTAACGTAAACGGCATCGCACCGTTGGCACTTAACAGTTATCAGACCGTTATCAAAACCGGCTTTACAGGTACACTTTATTCTTTCTGTAATTCTCCGAAACCGTCCTGCCTGCTTGCAAACCCTGATTACACTGTCGGCCATCTGCCGCAGACATCCTATTCTCTGGCAACATATCCTTACACTGCAATTGTGCAGAGTTCAAACAGTTACGCGGGAATGTTTCTCGGCGGTGACCAGGCGTTTATGCGCTTTGTGACCGAGAATAAAAACGGCAGAAAACTCATCATTTTCAAGGAGTCATACGGCAACGCGTTTGCTCCCTATATGATTGATTATTATGAGGAAGTAATCGTTGTTGATATCCGCTACTCAACAAATTCAGTTGAATCAATCATCAATGAGTACGGTATTACCGACGCGTTGATTATCAACAATGTTCAGGCTGCTTTGAGTTTGCAGTCCTCACTGAGAAACAAAATTATGTCATAGTAAAAAAGGAACGGTCCCGCACCGTTCCTTTTTTATTGTATAACGAAAACCACGCGATAGTCGCGCGGCTCAAAAAAGGTTAACCGGTAAATGGTGAAAGGGGCGACGTACTCGAAGTCCCGTCAGCCTCCCTTGCCTTAAAGGGAGGGGGACCAACGCTTGCGTTGGTGGTGGGATACAGAGGGAACGATTAAGTGTAGTTTGCGGTAACAGGGCACCCTCTTTCTTCGCCCGTGTCATCCTGAGCGGAGTCGAAATCCGAGTGTAACGAGGATCAAACGGCAAATATGCCGTTTGGGATCCCGGGCGAAAAATGGCATAAATCCAATTATCAGATCCCGATGCTATCGCATCGCCCTGACGGGTTCGACTTCGTGCTGTCGCACTCCGCTCAGGATGACATATCAATATTGCCGACAAAGAGTGAAAACGTTGTTTTCAATT
>JAZQTF010000220.1:0-6607 GCA_045630445.1 Acutalibacteraceae bacterium | reverse complement strand
TGGCTACGATCCGACTTGGTGAATTGTGAATTTCTGTTTTACGCAATAATTATGAATAGGTAGTGAGTAAAATGACAGAAGAACTTAAAAATTTGTATGCACTCGCAAGAAGAGCAAAAAACGACGGTAACGACGAAAATGCAGCAAAATATTACGAGATGATTCTTATGCAGAATCCGAATGATTGGGAAGCTAATTTTTATTCAACTTACTATCAGGTGAGATGTTGCAAAATTGGCGAGATAGAGTCTGCAGCAATTAAATTGTCCAATAGCGAAAGAACGATTTTTAAACTTATCAAAAATGGCGCTGACCCGTCAGACTATAATTCTATTCTTAATGAGGTGTGTGCTAATCTGATTGATATAGCAAGTTTGTTATATAGATCATATCATAATCATTACAATGATATTGGCGACTCAATAAAAGCAAATTATATGGGCAAATACCTTTCCATAGCATCAAGCACAAGAAACATTCTTTATATTGCGGGAGATTTGATAATTGAATATTTTGGCGATGACTATGGTGTAATAGCAGCGGCTTGTTGGGAAGGTGCAGTTATGATGCACAACAAGGTGCAGATGTATGCATATAATTGGTTAAGAAATAAGTTTAATATCAGTTATAGCATGGAGCAGAACGGAAACCGAATGAAAGCATATAACGCTAAAATATCACGATATAATCCTTCTTACAATCCGGAGCCTGTTTATATGGGGCTTAGCTCGGAGCAGTTAAGAGTTGAAGGCAGAAACAAAGCGCTTGGCACATTTTTTGCAATATTGATATTGCTTGGAATTGCTGGTTTTATTGCGTTGTGTGCTGTGCTTGGCAGTTAGTTAACGCATTGACCAAAATCATACCCGTATTGCAGAGGATGTTTGTTTATCTGTCAAAGCCTAAAAGGAATAAAAAAACAAAAGCAAGTCTTTTGACTTGCTTTTTTTGCTTTGCTATAATTTATCCACTGCCGCACCACCCTTGCACCGTCAGCGTATTTATGCTATACTGATTCCAAGGCGGTGAAGATATGAAATATATGACGAAAGAATGGTATAAACAATGTCCGTCATTGGGTCAGGCAATAGACGAATACCTTAAGGAATATGAAAAGACGTTTCCGTGTCCGCCTTCTTTTATGGACACGATAGATTGTCTTCACGATTGCGACCTTGTATCTGCGGGGGTTGTTGGTGATGATTATGTCATTGTTACCGATAACAGCGAATGGGGCGAGGACGGATATACAAAAATTGTATTAAAAAATATGTCTTTAATAAAGCAGGATTTTGATAAACAATCGCTCGGATGGTGTTACGATGAATTGTATCGAGTTGAAAGGGGATATGAGCTTCACGTGTTGTTTTATGAATACGGTTCAAGCGAAATGTATGAGTTAACCGTTGAATGTGAAGACATTGAAATTATAGATATACAAGAGTAATTAAGGCGGTGAAGGTATGAAAAACAAAAACATTTTCCTTATGTTATCAATTGTCCAGATTCTTCTGGGCGCTGTGCTTATTGTTTCTTTTGCGGTTGTTGCAATCGGGGGGATAGACGTGCGGCCTTATGTCACAACGGCCGTTGTTGCTGTGTTCTTCGTTGTGATGGGCATTGTGACCCTTGTCAGATGGGTCAGACAAAATAAGGGCGAATAAACTGAAAGCATCCTCAAAGCAGGGTGCTTTTTAATTATCCGCAAGTACTAAAATACTTGCACACGGTTGCTATATATGTTATAATAAATGAATGTTATTATTTGGGTATCAGGTGGTGAATGGATTGATTATTCTTGCGGCTATGTGTGGCGTGCTTGCTATTACAGCATTTTTGTCGAATGAGTTTGTGGCGGGCATTTTTCTTGGCATTATATGCATACTGTGGATGTTTGCAGGATTAAATGACTTCTCCGCGTCAAGAAGAAAAAAATATTCATGTGCCAACAGTTTGCAGAATAATATGTTTTATAACCATCCGATGCTGAAAGAGATACTTTGCGCGCTTGATGAAAACGGTTGTTATGAGAGCATCAGTTTTGACAAGGATGGCATTCTGCAATGCAGACGCAGAAAGTTTGATGACGATGACATTGCGGAGTTTTATTACGATTTTGAGTACGATGGTGAAAAGGTCTATGTTGCGCTTGAGGACCAGTGCGAATTGCTCAAAATTCTCAAGCATTATTTGCCGAATGGTGACACCTATCAGATTCAGGCGGCTTATGACAGACGCGAGTATGAGGAATTTCGTGATGCGCATTACGGTAATGAGATTCTTCTTCCGCCGCCGCAGTATTATATGATGTTTACCGAATTCTATGATGACCGCCGCTGGAATAGCGATGCGCACAGATGGGAAAGAATATAAAAAGGTTCAAGGCTTAATACCTTGAACCTTTTTTGTTTAGTCGTTTGTTGCGTCACCGCTGCCGCTTATCGGGATAACTTCGCCAAGATATGTTGGCTCGGGTTTGAAAATGGATGTTGCAAAATCTTTGTTTCTTGCCAGTATTTCACGCAATTCACGTGATGTCTGGTCGGAATAGATATGGTAGTCGCTTGCCACTCCGTAGGCCTCCACGCCAAGATTTTCAGCAATATAGAGCGCACGTGTGAGATGGTATTCCTGAGTCACGATGATGACCTTGTCAGCGGCAAAAACCTCTTTTGCCCTGTAAACACTTTCGTATGTGGAAAAGCCCGCGTGGTCCATAAAAACGTCCTCTGACGGAATTCCCGCGTTGATGGCATATTGTTTCATCGCATTGACTTCGTCGTAGCCGACAGTGCCGTGGTCGCCGCTCATAATGATTTTCGGGGCAGCACCGCTTTTGTAAAGTTCAATGCCGCGGTCAAGTCTGTCACGCAGCAGGTCGCACGGTGTGCCGTCACTGTTTACAAAACAACCAAGCACGATTATGCAGTCAATGTCAGTCAGTTGCGCGGCTTGCTCAGGGGTGATAATGCGTTTTGACCCGACGGATTTTACGTACGCATTGACGCTGAAAACGCCAATCGCACCAATGAGTATAAGGCAAATCATAATAACCGCAAACTTTTTAAGAAACTTCTTCCTCATTTTTGATCCGTCCTTTCTTTTAATTAAATCTTATCATAACAAATTTTTAAGTTCAAGGGCAAAATAAAAAACTACGGAAAAAATTGTTTTCCGTAGTTTTGTTTTATTATTTTGCTTTTGTTTTGAGTTTTGCAATGAATGCAACTGTCAGCACTGTGGTGATTATCATTGCCACAAGGTCTGCGATGGGGGATGCGAATAATGCGCCGTCAATGCCCCAAAAAACCGGCATAATCAGCACAAGCGGGACAAAGAAGATAAGGTCCCTTATCATTGACACAATGGTCGCCTGGACGGGTTTTCCGGACGCCTGAAAGAAAATTGACGTCATCTTTGTAATGCAGGTGAAAAGCACAAGACCAAGGAAAATGCGGAAAGTTTTCTCACCAAACACCCAGTAATCTTCGGGGTTGGGGATGTTTGTCGGCTCACCGAAAAGCGAGATGATAAATCTTGGTGCAAACTGGAATAACAATGTTGCGACTATACCGACAATAACTGTGCAAAGCAGGATTGCGTTGTAAATCTTTCTGACACGGGTGTAATTTCTTGCGCCCATATTGTAACTGATAATCGGCTGACAACCAAGCACAATGCCCACAACAATGTTGACAACAATTGTGAAAACCTTTGACTCAATGCCAAGAATTGCAATCGGAATATCCGCACCGTATTGCGACATAGCGCCGTATTTTGCAAGAGTCATATTGCATACGATTACTATAACAACAATTGTAATCTGCGTAATAAAGGTTGAAATACCAAGTTTGAATGCGCCTGAAAACGCTTTGAAATCGGGGACAAAACTTTTTAACGTGAGTTTGAAAGTCTTTGTGTTGAAGAAATAAATGAGTGCAATAAGGAAAGAAACCGCCTGACCGATTCCTGTTGCAAGCGCCGCGCCAAACATACCCCACCTGAAAACAAAAATGAAAAGGTAGTCAAGGAAAATGTTGATAACCGCACCGATAACGATTGACGCCATCGCCCAGTTGGGACTGCCGTCCGCGCGTATTGCCGCACCCATCATATTTGAAAGCATATAGACGGGGAGGAAAAGTGCAACAACGTTTGCGTATTCAACCGCCATATTGAGAATGTTGTCCGACGCGCCGAAAGCCGTCAGTATCTGCCTTGAAAAAGGAATGAATACCGCTGCAATAATAACGCCTGAAATGAAAGTCAGTGTGACGCCTGTGCCGACTGATTTGTGGGCGTTTTCCGTGTCACGCCTGCCCTGACAGATGTTGAGATATGCCGCGCATCCGTCACCCACGCACCACGCAACCGCTTGTGAGATAACAAAAACAGGGAATACGATGCCGGTTGCGGCGTTGCCGAGTGCACTCAATTCACTGTTGCCGATAAAAATCTGGTCAACGATGTTGTAAAGTGCACTGATTACAAGCGAAAATACGCAGGGTATTGAAAACCTGAGCATCAGTTTTGCGATTCTTTCAGTGCCCAGATAATGATAACTTTGTTCCTGATTCATAAATACTCCACCTGATAAAGATTGTCATAAAAAGAACGCAGAATTTTGTAATCCTACGTTCTTATCATTATATGGAAAAACAATTTGATTGTCAATGATTATAAAATCGCTTCAAGTGCTTTGACGGATTCGTCGGTTGTTGCCCAACTTGATGCAAAGCGTACAACTGTGTGGTCATCGTCAACTCTTTCCCAGAAACTGAAAGTAACTTTTTCGGCAAGTTCCTTGAGCTTTGTGTTTTCAAGCACAATGAAAATCTGGTTGGTGATTGTTTCAATAAAGAACTGATAGCCTTTTCTGCGGAAAGCGTCCCTCATTTTGTCAGCCATCTCAATTGCGTGACGGCTGATTCTGAAATAAAGGTCATCTGTGAAAAGGGTGTCAAACTGAACGCCAAGCACTCTGCCCTTTGCCATAATTCCGCCGTGTTGTTTTGTGCGGGTGAAGAAATATCTGGGTGCATTGTTGTGTGTGAAAACAACCGCTTCACCGCAAAGTGCGCCAACCTTTGTGCCGCCGATGTAGAAAGCATCGCAGAGGTTTGCAATATCATTGAGTGTGACGTCAGTGCCCGTGCTCATAAGACCATAGCCAAGCCTTGCACCGTCAAGGTAGAGGGGCAGGTCGTACTGCCTGCAGATTGCGGAAAGTTCAGTAAGTTCCTGCTTTGTGTAGAGGGTGCCGTATTCTGTCGGGTGGGAAATATAGACCATACCCGGAATTACCGTGTGTTCAAAAGTTTCATCAAGGTAAAATTCACGCAGGTATTTTGCAAGTGTGTCCGGCATAATTTTGCCCAGTGTGTGCGGCAGGGCAAGGACCTTGTGGCCTGTGCATTCAATCGCGCCTGCTTCGTGGCCGTTGATGTGGCCTGTTGTGGCGCTGACAACGCCCTCAAAACCGTCAAGCAAAGAACTGATTACGATTAAATTTGTCTGTGTGCCGCCAACGGTGAAGAAAACCTGGACGTCATCTTTGCCGCAAGCCTTTTTGATTTTTTCTTTTGCCGCTTCGCAGTGTTTGTCCGCACCGTAACCTGTCAATATCTCATCGTTTGTTTCGCACAGACGGCGAAGAATTTCAGGATGGGTGCCATTGTTGTAATCGCTTTCAAATGATAACATTTTTATCATGCCTTTCTTTTAAGTCTTTTGATTGCCGTTTCAATTGCGAAGAACAAAATGCAGCCAACGGCGTAGCAGAGAATGTCAATGAATGAAAAATCAGTGCCCATTATAACGCGGAAGAAGCGGATGTGACCAAGACCGATGCGGTCAACAAGGCTGAAATACTGCGCAACTTCAACCGCAACCGCAAAAATGAAAACCCACAGTGCAAGGGATTTCGGCTTTTTGGGGGAGATGATTCTGACAATGCAGCACAGCAGCGCAACAACAAGCACGTCACCGCCAAACGGACGGATAAACGCATCGTCAACGTACATACCAATCAGGATTTCAATTATCAGTATCAGCACCGCCGCAACAGCGTAGCCGATACGTCTTTTGCTTTTTACGGTCATAATTCAAACCTTCTTTCCGTGTTTTTATGATTATAGCATATAACTTTCAAAAAATATAGGAATTTATAATAATTTAATAAATATCCATTCGCATAGCGGGTGTTTTTTCATTTTCGGGCATAGCCCTGATAATACTGACGGAGTACAAGTACGCTTTTTGTTGGCCTGCCAGCCATGCAACGGATTGTCGGCTGCCCGTAAACGGGTCAAGGGCAGAGCCCTTGTCGTTGGGGGGATACGGTGACGAAGAAGAAAATGTAGAATTTCATAAAAGCCACCGACAAATTGAAAACAACGTTTTCACTCTTTGTTGGCAAGATTGATATGTCATTCTGAGCGGAGTGCGACAGCACGAAGTCGAACCCGTCAGGGCGATGCGATAGCATCGGGATCTTATAATTGGATTTATGCCATTTTTCGCCCGAGATCCCAAACGGCATATTTGCCGTTTGATCCTCGTTACACTCGGATTTCGACTCCGCTCAGGATGACACGGGCGAAGAAAA
>JAZQTF010000219.1:0-1389 GCA_045630445.1 Acutalibacteraceae bacterium | reverse complement strand
TGATGAAAACGGCCCGAAAATTGTTGACGCAACAAGCGGAATTGACCTTATGCACTCCGCTCACGATGATGACCACGAAGACCACGACCACGTTTATGATCCGCACGTATGGCTCAATCCGCTCAACGCGGTTGCAATGGTTGACACAATCCTTGAAGCAATCTGTGAAATTGACCCTGACAACGCTGAGTTTTACAGAGAGAATGCGGAAAGATATAAGAATGAAATAAAGCAACTTGACGCTGACATTGAAAGCACAATCAACGAAGCAAAGCAGAGCAGTTACACTGACACACTTGTTTTTGGCGGAAAGTTTGCTTACGCTTATTTCTTTGAAAGATATGATATTGAATACGTCAGCGCCTACAAGACCTGCTCAACGGAGACAGAGCCGAGCCTTACTACAATTTATGAAATCGTGCAGTTTGCCAAGGACAACGGTGTGCATCACATTTTCAAGGAAGAACTCAGCGAGGGCAAGGTTGCAAACTCAATCGCAGAGCAGGCGGGCGCGGATGTCCTTGTTTTCAGCACCGCACACAACGTGACAAAGGACGAGTTTGACAGCGGTATCACTTACGTAAACATTATGTATCATAATCTTGAATCCATCCGCAGAGCGCTTGTTGACACGCAACTTTAACAGTATTTTTACGGGAGAATATTATGTCTATTTTGAAAGTTAAAAATTTATCAGTCGGTTACCGCAACCTGAACGTTCTTAAAGACATCAGTTTCAAGGTTGACCGTGGCGACTATTTCTGCATTGTCGGCTCAAACGGCTCGGGCAAAAGCACACTTGTAAAATGCCTGCTCGGCCTTATCCCCAACTACAAGGGCAAGATTGAGTTTGACGTAACGCCGCATAAAATTGCCTATCTGCCACAGATTAACACAATCCCCCGCCAGATGCCCGCAACAGTAAAAGAGGTCATTATGACGGGTATGCAGAAAAGCGGCAGACGTCTGCCCTTCTACACAAAGGATGACATCAAGGCTTACAAGTCAGCGGTAAAGATGCTTGACATTGAAAAGATAACAAAGAAAAAAATCGGTGAACTTTCAGGCGGTCAGCTTCAGAGAGTGTTGCTTGCAAGAGCACTTTGCAGAAATCCGGAAGTGCTTATCCTGGACGAGCCGACTTCAGGTCTTGATGAAAAGAGCACAGGCAATCTCTACTCATTGCTTGACAAACTCAATCAGGAAGAAAAAATGACAATCATTATGATTACTCATGACCTTGATGATGTTAAATTCTGCGCAAACAAGGTGCTTGTGCTTGACAATGAGGGCATCTTCTGCGGAGATATCCAGCAGTGGCTCAGAATCAGAAGGGAGGGGCATTGTCACCATGACCATTGATATGTTTTTCACAATACTGACTCAGCC
>JAZQTF010000218.1:0-7682 GCA_045630445.1 Acutalibacteraceae bacterium | reverse complement strand
TTCTCTCCCTCAGTCTTTTTGCTACGCAAAAATCCAGCTCCCTCGTCAGAGGGAGCCGATAGAACCGAACTTCTACCCGTTTACGGGTTGCAGTGCGTGTGATGCGATAATAATGTTTCGGTACCCCTTACAGGGGTTAAGTCGGTAATATCCCCTTATAGGGGCAGTGCAAACCACCAGTTTACTGGTGGTTATGATTAAATCTGGTCGGTGTTTATGAGCACCTCTTCAATTTCTCCGATATACATTGTGTGGCAGTCAGCGTCGTCATAAAACCTCTCAACGATTGACCTGTCAAGCACATCCTCAAGCGGAATGAGTGTTTCGGAAAGTTTGCGGCAGTTGAAAACAATTGCTGCCTGCTCAAAGTAAGTTGTGTGCTCACCGTAAACAGGAGTAAGTCCTGCTTCGGAAACCTTATCCCTGTCCTTGCCTGAAACTGTGCCGCAATGGTAGAGTGCGTCCTTGTATTCATCATTGAAGAAAGTGAGCGAAAAACGCTCGCTCTTGTCAACAAACTTCTTTGTGTGACGGCTGTCACGTACAAAGATGAAAGCAACGGGTCCACCCCAGAGGACACCGATTCCGCCCCAACTTGCAAGCATTGTGTTGTAACTGCCTTCTTTGCCGGCCGTGATAAGCATCCAGTCACGCATAAGCTTCGGCGATGAAATTTTTGTAACATATTCGTAAGTTGTTTTCTCAAACCCCATAATTATCGCTCCTTTTTGTTATATAGTAAATGTATTAGGAGAATAGATATATTATAACAGTAACAAATGCCATTAGTCAATCATAGTATGGCTTTGGGGACAAGATTTCCTCAAAAAAATTAAAGGAGAAAACCCATAATGGCAGTATTTACTAATCAGGCACAGTTATCATATAACAACACTGTTATCAATTCAAACGTTGCAGTGGGCGAAATCTTCAACGGTTTCACTGCCGCAAAGACTGCGGTTGGCGACACTTACGGCAGAAATGACGAGGTAACTTATGCAATAAGTATTGCAAACTCAACCCAGACCGCTATGACGGGAGTTACCGTGACGGATAATCTTGGCGGATACGCTGTTGGTGAAACAACCGTTTACCCGCTTTCTTACGTTGACGGCACAGTCCGCCTTTTCATCAACGGTGAACTTGCCGCATCACCCACAGTTGTGGCAGGTCCGCCCCTTGTTTTTTCAAACATCACCATTCCCGCAGGCTCAAACGCAATCATCATTTATGAAGCGAGCGTAACGGAGTTTGCACCGCTTGACGTTGATGACACAATTGTCAACACCGCAACAATCACAATGGGCACAACAACCGTTGACGTCACAGAAACGGTCACAACCGAGCAGCAGGCTGACCTTACAATCACAAAGACCATTGAGCCGACAACGATTTATCAGAATGACACTGTGACTTACACTTTCACAATTCTCAACTTCGGCAACACTGCGGCAACTGCGGCTGACACCGCACTGCTGACGGACACCTTTGACCCGATTCTCACAGGCATTACCGTGACATTCAACGGCACAGCATGGACAGCACCCACAAATTACACCTATGACGAAACAACGGGCATTTTCTCAACTGTTGCAGGTCAGATAACCGTCCCCGCGGCAACTTATTCCGTTGACCCCGTGACAAATGCGGTTGTCATCACTCCCGGCGTGAGTGAACTTGTTGTCACAGGCACAGTGTAACCAATGCTGTTTGAAAAATTTTCCAATTTTAACTTCGGGTTATTTCTGCGTCAGTCGGGAATAATGATTATGTCTGCATAATGCGGTCATTCTCAATGCCGTTAACGGCTCAAAGGAGTATAAAATGAAGAAGATTATTTTAACTGTTTTGTGCGTAATGCTTGTGGCAGCAGTCTTTGCTGCGTGCGGCAGAGGCAACGTGGGTGATTACACAACAACACACGGCACAAGCACAACAACCAAAGCAACAACATCAAAGACAACAACTGAAATCAAAACAACAACGGATAGGTTGACAACAACTTCAACGTCCGTTGCGACCACATCCAATAATGGATAAATCACCAATGTAAAAGGCCCGGCTTCCTGCAATGCGGGAAGTCGGGCCTGATGCTACATATTATATTGTGAATGATTCGCTTGTGGCTTTTGCAATTTTTACTCCAAGGTCATCATAGACGTCAATTTCATACACGCCTATTTTTCCGCCCTGACGGGTTGCACGGGCCTCAGCGTAAAGCACACTGCCCTTTGTTGAAGCAAGAAAATATATCTGAGCGGAAAGCGTTACTGACAAAGTACGCTCGCAGTTTGCCGCAACACCGAGCGCAAAATCCGCAAGTGTGAAAATTGCACCGCCCATAACTTTGCCGCCTGCGTTGAGGTGGTTGGGTGTGATTTTCATACTGCATTTTGAATAGCCGACAGAAACTGCGTCAATCTCAATTCCTGCCTGCCGGGTTGCGAAAACGACCTTTTTGAATATTTCTCTTGTTTCTTCAAGTGTCTTGTTGCAGTACATCTTTATTTTCCTTCCTTAATCAAGTGCTATTCCGATTGCAAACTGAGTGTCCCTTGTTGAGTAAGTGATTGTGTTTACCTTTGCCGATGCACCGTAGCGGGAAACCGCACGCTGGATTGCAACGTTGATAAGATTTGTTGTAAAGAGTGCATTCTTTGCCGCATCAAAATCTTCCTGATTTTCAAAACAAATTTCAACAAAGGGGTCGGTTGAGCGCGTTGCACGGTAAATCTGATATGCAAGGTCGTCAACTAAATCGTCAGCATCAAACGAATCATAGTGTATGAAGTTTTTTCTGTAATAATTCTCTGCGGTGGATGTGCAGTCGGGTTTCATTTCAAAAGTGTGGTCGCGGCGGATTTCCTCGTCCGTGATGTTGAAGTACGCGTGCCACACAAATTCCTTGCCACTGCTGTCAATGGGGTCATTCCACGTTGCGTCAAGGTGGTATGTGCCTGACGGAAGTTCAACAATATTCCACATGTGCTGGCCGTCCTGATTGAGCGTTGTGCCCGTGATGACGTAGGAGTTGATGCCGGCTCTTGAAAGGAGCAATTTCATTGCAAGTGAGTAACCCTCGCAGATTGCCTTGCCCTCAACAAGCGCACCATATACGGTAGGTGTGTTGGGGTTTTCGGAATTTTCAACGTAGGTGCAGTTGCCTACAAGGTAATCGTGGAGATATAATTCCTTGTCATAATCGGTCATTGTGGGATAAATGCCCGACAGAATGCGGGAGATTTTTGATTCCAGTTCAGCGGTCATCGTTGCAATTTCCTGCGGTGTGAATGCGTAGGGAATCTGAAGTTCAATCTTTGAAGGGTATCTTGTAAAGGTCCATTTTTTATCAAGCCAGAAAATATCGGGATTATCAAACGAGAGGGCAGTTGTAACTGTGCCAACCTGTTCGGTTGTAATTTTTGGAATTTCGGCAACGGATGAAAACTCATTCATAGCGGTTAAAATGTTGATATATGCCGCTTTTTCATTGGTTGAAAGTTGTGAATAATACTTTGGCAACTGCTCAAATCCGCTTTCAAAAGCCGGGATAACTGCAGTGTAATCAACCTGCTGCGACGGCTCTGTTGTATGACATCCCGTTGCAAGAAAACAAATAAAAACGCTGAGCAGAACCGCAACAAATTTTTTCATCAATCCGCCCTCCTTCCTTTTCGTATTATTATACAGTAATATTTTTCTCAACACAATAACAAATACAACAAAATTTAATTTTTACCGCCCATAATCAGCCCACGCCATACTTGACACAATGCCCATCATTTTGATAAAATCAACCTATCAGATATCAGGTGGTAATGATTATGAAGAAATTAGCGTTAATTCTGACAATTATGATTATGTGTCTTGCTTTCTGTGCTTGCGGAAAGACGTTTTCAACAAAGGTTTTTGACGAAAACGGAATCTATGCGGAGTATAGCAGTCTGTCCGTTGAGGATCAGGAAAAATTCCTTGCGGAAGCGGTGGAGGAAGGCTACACAATAGGAATGGATAATGAGGGCAGAGTCATCCTTAAAAAAGACGGAAAGACTTTTGTGCTTGGCGAAAGCAAAACTGCAAAATAAACAGAGGTAAAATAATGGATAAGTATAATTTGCTTTATTACAGAATAAAGAGCGTCGGCTTGTTTAAGAAAACTGCTGACAGTGATCTTATTCAAAGATTTCTCGGCGTTATTGATTTTGCAAAAAATGAGGATTATGATTGGTTTTTTGCATGCTGGGGAGAATTCATCAGTGAACTTTATAAAGACGGAATAAGAACTTTCGGTGATGCGGTTTTTTCGCTCCTTAAAAGTGATGAAAACGCGTTTTCACGCAGTTGTGCCGCAGGTGACGTCAGTGACGAATTGATGGCGGCGGCTGAGCGTGAGATTTCCGCATTCTGTGAACTTGCACAGATTACCGCAAAAGAACTTCTCACACGTGCAGACGTGCCCGCAGAACTTGCAGAAAAACTTGTTTTGTGGGATTGCGGCAAAGAGTTTTCTGTGAATGAAACCGTCCGTGAACTTGGAGAGTTTTACAGCAAGAACGGCTGTGGCATCTTCTCTCAGCACAGGGCTTTTATATGGCAGAATAAAACTTTGTTGCCCATTGAAACCCCTGATACAATAACGTTTGCTGACCTTAAAGGTTACAGGAGTCAGCGTAAGACTCTGATTGATAACACGGTTGCTTTCCTTAAAGGCCGTCCGTGCAACAACGTGCTTTTGTACGGCGACAGAGGCACGGGCAAATCGTCCAGTGTGCACGCGCTTCTCAATGAATTCTGTGGTGACGGGTTGCGAATGATTGAACTTTCAAAAGCGGATATTGAGGACTTCCACCTCATATCTTCCGCGATTGCAAAGGTCCCGCTTAAATTCATTGTGTTTATTGATGACCTGAGCTTTGCGCAGGATAATGACAGTTTCGCGCGTCTTAAAGCGGCACTTGAAGGCGGCCTTGCGGCAAAACCGTCAAATATGCTTATCTATGCAACAACAAACCGCAGACATCTTATCAGGGAAACATTTGAAAGCCGTCAGGGAGATGAACTTCATATCAATGATTCCGTTCAGGAGGAGTTGTCTTTGTCCGACCGTTTCGGAATTGTGATAACTTTTATCAACCCTGACAGAAAGCAGTTTTTTGACATTCTTGACGCGATGGCGCAGGACAGGGGAATAGCCCTTTCAAAAGAGGAATTACATATGTTGGCGGAGCGATGGTCGCTGCAAAAAGGCGGTAGGTCGCCAAGGGGTGCAAAGCAGTTTATTGATGCACTCTGTGCTGATGGTGAGGAGGGTCTGAGTGAGTAACGTCGGATTTTTTGCGCTTCTTTACAGAATGAAGTACATTTCACGTTGGGGATTGATGCGTAACAGCAACAAAGAAAATATCAGTGAGCATTCGCTTGAAACCGCAATCATCGCGCACGGTCTTGCAGTTATGAGAAACAAGCGTTTCGGCGGCAACGTAAACCCCGAAAAGGTTGCTCTGCTTGCAATGTTTCACGATGTGTCAGAAACAATAACGGGCGATTTGCCAACACCCGTCAAGTATTTCAATTCTGACATTTCAAAGTCCTACAAGCAGGTTGAGCGTGTTGCACTTGAAAAACTGCTGACAATGCTGCCCGATGATATGCGTGACGAATACAGGGATATTCTCATTCCCGATGAAAGCGACGAAACAATGATTCTTGTCAAGGCGGCCGACAAACTTTCCGCACTTTTAAAATGTATTGAGGAGGAGAGTGCGGGTAATGGCGAATTTGCCCTTGCAAAGAAGTCAACTCTTGAATCAATCGAGCAGATGGGCGTACCCGAAGCGCAGGAATTTATAAAGGAATTTCTGCCGTCATACAAACTGACGCTTGATGAACTTATCAACTAAAACAAAAAACCGCAAACCCGAAAACGTCTGCGGTTTTATTGTATAACGAAAACCACGCGATAGTCGCGTGGCTCAAAAAAGTTAACCGGTAAATGGTGAAAGGGGCGACGTACTCGAAGTCCCGTCAGCCTCCCTTGCGTTAAAGGGAGGGGGACCAACGCTTGCGTTGGTGGAGGGATTCGGAGGAAACGATTAAGCGGAGTTTGCAGTAACAGGGCTCCCCCCTTTCTTCGCCCGTGTCATCCTGAGCGGAGTCGAAATCCGAGTGTAATGAGGATCAAACGGCAAATATGCCGTTTGGGATCTCGGGCGAAAAAATGGCATAAATCCAATTATCAGATCCCGATGCTATCGCATCGCCCTGACGGGTTCGACTTCGTGCTGTCGCACTCCGCTCAGGATGACATATCAATCTTGCCGACAAAAAGTGAAAACGTTGTTTTCAATTTGTCGGTGGCTTTTATGAAATTCTACATTTTCTTCTTCGTCACCGTATCCCCCCAACGACAAGGGCTCTGCCCGAAAATAAAAAACCTCCGCCTGATTTCAGACGGAGGTTTTGTTTTGATTAAAGTTTATTGTCGCAACCGAGAACGTTTACAATCTTTCTTGCAACCATATCCTTGATTGCCTGACGAGCGGGGGAGAGATACTGACGCGGGTCAAAATCTCCGGGATGGAGAGCCATATGCTCTCTTACAGAAGCGGTCATAGCAAGTCTCAAATCGGAGTCAATGTTGATTTTACAAACAGCCATACCTGCTGCCTTGCGGAGCATATCTTCGGGAATACCGATTGCGTCATCCATCTTGCCTCCGAATTTGTTGATTTTCTCAACAAACTCAGGGATTACGGAACTTGCGCCGTGAAGAACAATCGGGAATCCGGGCAGTTTCTTTTCAATTTCTTCAAGTATGTCAAAACGAAGTTGCGGCTTCTGACCCTTCTTGAATTTGAATGCACCGTGACTTGTGCCGATAGCAATTGCAAGGGAGTCAACGCCTGTTCTTGCAACAAACTCCTCAACCTGCTCAGGGCGGGTGTAGGATGCTTCTTCCGCGCTTACGTTTACATCGTCCTCGATACCGGCAAGCTGACCAAGTTCACCCTCAACAACAACGCCGTGAGCGTGAGCGTACTCAACAACTTTCTTTGTTACGGCAATGTTGTCCTCAAAACTGTGGTGTGAGCCGTCAATCATAACGGATGTGAAACCGCCGTCAATGCTGGATTTGCAGATTTCAAAGTCTGCATCGTGGTCAAGGTGAAGCACGATGGGCAATCCTGTTTCATAAACTGCTGCCTCAACAAGTTTCATAAGATATGTATGGTTAGCGTACTTTCTCGCGCCTGCGGAAACCTGGAGGATGAGGGGCGCTTTGAGTTCAGCGGCAGCCTCTGTGATACCCTGCACAATTTCCATATTGTTTACGTTGAAAGCACCGATAGCGTAGCCGCCTTCGTATGCTTTTCTGAACATTTCCGTTGAAGTTACAAGTGGCATAATAATTCTCCTTTTCATTTTGAAATACGAGGATCATAATTTTTTTAATACTTATCAAAGATTATACATAACTTTAATCAAAAATAAAAGTAGTTTTTAAGAAATTTTAAACATTTTTTTAATTTTTTTCGCAAAACTTTGGGAAAATCGCATAAATGCACTTGTTAAAATCTGCGTATTAGTATATAATTATCAGAGAGAATGCCCAATTGCGGGTAAAAATAAAGATGTAAAAAAGGGGATGTCTTTTGTGGGAGAACTTAACAAAAAGAGTATTG
>JAZQTF010000217.1:0-7004 GCA_045630445.1 Acutalibacteraceae bacterium | reverse complement strand
TATCTGCGGTTGTGACCTTGATTCTGCTGAAATTACCCGCCTTGGTGATAACTGTAAACACAATCTTATCGTTAGCGATTACGTGAGAAACAGACTTGATTGTCGGAGTTACCACTGCATCAACACTGTAATTGAAGTAATCCTTGATATATTTGCCGGTTGAAGCGGAGCGGATATCAAAAGCGTACTCGGTTGCGGATGTGGGAATATCAACCTTGATTGTCCATACATAGTCGCCGTCGGAATTTACTGTGTGATTATTTGTGTAAGCGATGTAGCCCTTGAGGTCACTTGCAAGAGAAACCTTTACTCTGTTGTAATCAGCCGCACCCGTGACAACTGTAAACACAAGTTTATCACCAACGATTTCGTGAGTAACGGACTTGACACCTGCAATCACCTCATAAGTCAGGTCAACGTAATCCTTAAGATACTTACCTGTTTCAGAAGAACGCACATCAAAGGAATAATCGGTTGTTTCAAGCGGTGCGGCTGCCTTGATTGTCCAGACATAGTCACCGTCGGAATTCACTGTGTAATTATTTGTGTAGGCAATATAGCCGCCCCTATCGTCAGCATAGGTGAGTTTTACTCTGTTGTATGCTCCAGGCTCTGTGATAACGGTAAAGTAAATCTTGCCATCGATAACAGATGATGAAACAGACTTAAACCATGCTCCCGTATCATCAACAAATTTTGCGTAAATGTTAATGTCACTTGTAACAGGTGTGGAGAAGTCGTACTTTGTGCCGCCCTCTGTGTACCAGCCAACGAATACCTTGCCTTCCTTGCCAGGTGTTCCAGGCTCTTCTGCACACTGACCTGCCTCTACGGACATCCAGCCCACAGGCTCAGTGTCGTTTTCATCAAGATAAATTGCAACATAATAGCCGAACTTTGCGTAAAGATTGATATCTTCTGTTACAGGAGTGTCAAACCAGTAATATTCGCCGCCCTCTGTGTACCAGCCGAGGAAGTACTGACCCTCCTTGGAGGGAGAAGCAATCTCAACGGCAAAATCATTTTCCATAACACTCTGAGTGCCAGTGATAACACCCTCAACATAGAAGTTTACAGTGTGTGCGTTAAGGGGGCTGAAGTTGTAGCCATTTTCATTTGCATAGAACTCGGCAAAGGTGTCTGCATAACCCCAGATTGTAAGGGTTGAGGGGCAACCGCTGAATACACCGAAGTAAATCTGTTCTGCTGCGGGAATTATTACGTCCTGCAAGGATTCACAATCCTCAAAAGCACCCTCACCGATTATTGTTGCCTTGGGCATTGACACGCTCTCCAAAGCGGTGCAATAATCAAAAGCATACTCACCAAGCATACGCAATTCGGGCATATCTACGCTTGTCAGGGAGATGCAACAATAAAAAGACTCTTCTCCGATTTCAGTAACTTTGGGCATATTTACACTTTCAAGAGCAATACACTCATAAAAAGCATAGGTTTCAATAGTAGTTGCGTTGGGGATATCCGCTTCCTTTAACGCATGGCAATAGTCAAACGCCTCGTAGCCGATTATAACGACCTTAGGCATAGTTGCTGTTTCCAAATTTTCACAGGAATCAAACGCACGGTCACCAAGCGTAATTACCTCGGGCATTGTTGCACTCAGAAGATTTACACAATTAGTGAATGCATACTCCTCAATCGTAGTCACGCTCGGCATTGTGATATGTATCAGGGCCTCGCAATCCATAAAAGCGCTATCACCAATTGTGGTTACGGGGTAAGTTTCGATTTCCTCGGGAATTGTAACGCTGCCGCCCGTACCTGTATAAGACGTGATTACAATCTCGTTGTTTGTGATGTAATAAGTGAAATCACCGTAGGTGCTATTGGTTGCGATAAAGTTATAGGAGTTGTTCGCTGCGTAGGTCTGTGCATAGGTGCCCGTAGGAGCATAGATTGTTAGATACTCGTCACAGCCGAGAAAGGCCTTTGTTTCTATCTCCTTGACCCTTGGCATATCAACCTTTATCAAGGATTCACAATCCAAAAATGCCTCCTCACCGATTTCTACTACGTTCGGCATTGCAATACTCTCCAAAGCCGTACAGCCATAAAACGCCTCATAACCGATTGTGGTCACCTTGGGGATGTTAACAAATTCAAGACTGTTGCACTGATAAAACGCGTAGGTGTCAATTGAATTTGCCTTGGGAATATCCACTGCCTTCAACGTATGACAATAGTCAAACGCCTCGTAGCCAACCGTTTCAACATTGGGCATTGTTATCGTTTCAATATAGGAGCAGGAGTCAAACGCACTTGTAGCCAGTGTTATTACATTGGGCAAATTTACTGTTGTCAACGTTTCGTTGCCAAAAAAGGCGTTTTTACCAATTTCAAGTACGCTATCAGGAGCGGTGTAACTTGTTTCGGACTTTCCTGACGGATAAAGAACAAGCACCGTTTTGCTCTTATTCAGCAAAACTCCGTCCTGAGTTGAGAAATACTCGTTGTCATCAGCGACAAGGATATCTGTAAGAGATTCGCAATAAGAAAAGGAATCCTCATTGATAATCTCTATCCTCGGCATATTTACTTCCCGCAAGGAATAGCAATCACCAAACGCATAACTATTGATTACAGTTACGCCAGGCATATCTACGCTTTCCAGCGAAGTACAATCGCAAAACGCTTCAGAGCCAACCATCGTAACACTTTCGGGCATTACTACTCCGACAAGCGTGTCACAGTCATAAAAAGCACTCTCCCCAATGGCAACAACGGGGTCACCATTGATTTCAGAGGGAATTGTAAGATAATCTTCGATACCAACGTATCCTGTAATTGTTACCTCAAAGTCGGACATTGAATATTCAAAATCGCCATAAGTCCCAACTTCACCAGCAAAAGCGGTGAATGAGCCGATTGGTGCGATGACACTTGCGATAAGCGCAATTATCAGCGCAACACACATTATGCGGGATTTGCGTAAAAATGACATAATAAAACCTCCTTGAATACAGTTTATATTATAAGCCATTGCAGGCAAAGCGCCGATTACGCCTAACCGGTGCTTTGCCCTTTTGATTCAAAGAAAATATTTTAAAATTTCCGTGATGCAAGAATTGATTTTACTTCTTTTTCTTGCTGACAATGATGATTACCACTACTACTGCGGCAACTACAACGACGCCACCGACGATACCGAGGATAGCACCCAGGCCGAGTCCGCCCTCATCGCTCTTATCGTTCTTGTCATTCTTATCGTTCTTATCATTTTTATCGGACTTGTCGGGAGTTGTAGTGGTTGTTGTTTCATCCTCAGGAACAGTTGTTGTTTCGCCCTCGGGAACGGTTGTTGTTTCACCGATTGAACTGTCGGGGGCTGTTGTGCTTGTTGCAGTTGAAGAAACAACAAAATCGTAGTAAAGCGCAACTCTTGCGAAAGCAGCAGTTGTGTCCTCCTTAACTGCCTCAACGGGTGTGCCGTTGATTTTTGCAGTTACATTGGGTGTGCCGTTGCTGTTTGTTGCAAACTCTGTACCAGAAGCGGCAACATCAAGGAATATCTGGAGCTGATAAGTATGACCATCCTGGAACTTGTCGCCTTCCTTAAGGAACTTCTTTGCGGTCTTGTCATACCACTCAAGGTAGCCGATTTCGTAAGCGGAGTTACCTACAACACCCTCGTAATCGGGAGTACCGTCCACTTTGGGAACGGTAATGCCGGAAACGGAAACATCAAGAATCTTATTAGCCTCAAGAGCATATTCAAAACGCATTGCTACTCTTGCCCAAGCGGCCGTTGTGTCCTCCTTGCTTACGGTTACGGTCTTGCCGTTGATTTTTCCCGTTACTGCAGGAGTGCCGTTGCTGTTTGTCTTGAACTCATAACCCTGACCAAAATCTGCAATATCAAGGTAAACCTGAAGTTCGTATGTATGACCTGCTACGAACATATCGCCAGACTTGAGGAATCTCTTTGCGGTCTTGTCGTACCACTCAAGGTAGCCGATTTCGTAAGCGGAGTTGCCTACCTTACCCGTATAGTCGGGAGCTTTGCCTACCGCGGGAGCATCAATTTCGGAAACTGCAACGTTTGTGATGTAGTTGGGTTCAATGGTGTATTCACAGTACAATACTAACCTTGAAAAAGCTGCTGAGCCACCATCTTTGCCTGTGGTTGCAGCCTTACCGTTGACTGTAGCAGTAACGTTCGGCGCACCCTTGGAGTCTATTGCAAACTGATAATTATTGGTCAGATTTGCATTAACATACACCTGAACCTGATAGGTGTGACCTGCAACAAACTTGTCGCCTGATTTAAGGAACTTACCCGCGGTCTTATCGTACCAATCGATTGAATCGATTGAATATGAGGATGCACCTGCTGTGCCTGTGTAATCGGGTGTAGCACCTGCTTTGGGATCGGTAATACCGTTAACTGAAACGGTGGTGATATCGGTGCGCTCAACGGTGTATTCACAGTACAATACTAACCTTGAAAAAGCTGCTGAACCACCATCTTTGCCCGTAGTTGCAGTCTTACCGTTTACTGTAGCAGTAACGTTCGGTGCGCCCTTGGAGGTTATTGCAAACTGATAATTATTGGTCAGATTTGCATTAACATACACCTGAACCTGATATGTATGACCTGCAGCAAACTTGTCGCCTGATTTAAGGAACTTACCCGCGGTCTTATCGTACCAATCGATTGAACCGATTGAATACGAGGAGGCACCTGCTGTGCCCGTGTAATCGGGTGTGCTACCTACTTTTGGCTCAGTAATACCGTTAACTGCAACGGTGGTGATGTTGGTACGCTCAACGGTGTATTCACAGTACAATACTAACCTTGAAAAAGCTGCTGAACCACCATCTTTGCTTACAGTTGCAGCCTTACCGTTGACTGTAGCAGTAATGTTCGGCGCACCCTTGCTGGTTATTGCAAACTGATAATTATCTGATATGTTTGCAGCAACATATACCTGAATCTGATATGTATGACCTACAGTAAATGCATCACCGTCTCCGAGAAATCTGCCTGCAGTTTTGTCATACCAATCAATTGAAGCGATTGAGTAAGCGAAAGGGCTACTTGTTGAACCCGTTCTGTCGGGTGTTTTCCCCGCTACGGGAGCATCAATATTACTAATGGTAACTCCTGAGATCGTATTTGCTGCTGACGCTGACATCACAACGGAGAAAACTCCGAAAATCATCATCAGAGCAATCAGCAAGGATATAATTCTTTTCATCTGATATACACTCCTTTTATTGTCCTGTCCCGCAAATTAAAAGTTTATTTGCTGAGATTTGTAGAACCAACAGAGTAAAGTGTCCAGCCATCAGCTGTTTCCCAGAATACTGCTACGAACTTTGCTGTTTCGTCGCCCTCTGCAATCCATACGAAGCTACGCTCTGCATCATCAGCGCTGAAAGAATATGTAGAAGCGTCACAGCCGATGTACTCTGCCAATTCCTCGTATGTCTTTGCCTCGGGATCAAGTGCGAATGTCATTTTGCCACCAAGCCATGTGTCCTTTGTTTCGATGAGCTTATCCTTGGATGCACGGTCAGAGGACATTGTCTGCTGACCTTCCGCTGTGAAGCTGATGCCGTATTTTGCTTCGAGATCTGCTGCTGCGGATGAGTCATCTTCTTTGCCACAAGCAGCAAAACAAAGTGCCAATGTGAGAACCAATACTAATGCGATAATCTTTTTCATGATAAACCAAACCTTTCTTTAATAAAAAATATTTTTCAAAAACAAAGACTACGCTTTGTTAATTTGACCTGTGATAAATTGACTTTGATTAAAATCTTTCAAGGAGCATCATACCCATTGCGTATTCGAGCAAGCCATCCTCAGTGAGTGTGAACGGAACTGTTTCACCGCTCATTTCATAGAAGTATGCGCCGTTTTCCTCTTTCCAGGTTGTCTGGTCAACGCAGATGAATCCGTTTTCATCAACCGGTGCGCCATCCGCCTTTGCCGCTTCAATCTGATCTGCGGGCACCTGAATAAGAGTTACAAAAGTGCCGTCCTCTCTGACCTCCATAATGCCATTAAACATTTCAAGATCATCGGGGTCAACCTGACCGGTTGCAAGGATTTCATCCTTTGTCAAAAATGCGACACCCTCGTCTGTGGGGAACATTGTCTTTTTGACTCTCCATTTGCCGAGAAATTCCATAGTTATCACTCCTTTTATATAAATTTGAAAATGGATACTTATTTAGAAACTGCCGCCGCCAACGTTTCTTGATGAGCCGCCGCTGCTGCTTCTGTTATTATCGGAACTGCTCTGCTTTTCAGTACGTGTTACACGGCTGTAAAGGAAAGTGTCCCTTGACTCGGAAAGCATAAGGCTGCCCTGCTTTACATAACTGCCTGCCGCATCCTGCTTCTTTACGGATTTGAGTTTGCCTTTCATTGAGCCTGTTACAATAAGCGCAACAACAAGACCGATAACAAGCGCGATGATGATATTTCTGCCGAGTTTGAACGGGAAACCGTTGATTTCACCGTTAATCTGATACTCACACTCATCAACGAAAGTGTTGAACGCATCCGCATAGTTGCCGTCTGACAAGTCGGAAGTAATGGTGTCGGTAATGCTGTCAATGTCGCTTTGTGAAACTGCCGCCGCACCGATGTCACCGTTTGACAAAATTCGGAACTTTCTTGTATCCATATCAATGAGGAACAAAACTGCGTTACGGCTTGAGCCTACGCCAAGGTCGCTGTTGTCAAAATAATAGTTAATGTATCTGTCAATAGTCATATCACCTATGCCGTCGACTGTGACAATTGCAATAGGAACATTGTAAGCCTTTGTAACTCGGTTGAGTTTTTCAAGCAATGCGGTTTCTTCGGAATCGGTAAGGATGTCCGCACTGTCAATAAGAAGGCTTCCGTCAGATTCGGGGACATCGGCACTGCCTGATTTTTCGGGGAATAAGTTTCCGGTTTCGGAAATGAAAGCGGAAACACCTGCGCGATAGGTCATCTCTTCATCGTAATAGCCACGAAGTTCTTC
>JAZQTF010000216.1:0-4155 GCA_045630445.1 Acutalibacteraceae bacterium | reverse complement strand
ATTCTTGTAACATAGCCCTCAGCCATCTCCATATAACGAACGCCCTTCTCCTTGGTGCTGTACATTGTACCAACCTGTGAGCGAAGGCCCTTACCAAGATCCTCCATAGCAGCGCCGATTACAAGGCCATCCTCAGAGAATGCGGACTGTGTTCTGCCGTATACGAGCTGGAGGAAAATCTCTCTCATAGCAACGTTGATTGCGTCACAGACAAGGTCTGTGTTAAGGCACTCAAGGAGTGTTTTGCCAGGGAGGATTTCTGCCGCCATAGCAGCGGAATGAGTCATACCTGAGCAACCGATTGTTTCAACAAGTGCTTCCTCAACAATACCATTCTTTACGTTGAGAGAAATCTTACAAGCGCCCTGCTGCGGTGCACAAGCGCCGACACCGTGGGACATACCGCTGATGTCTGCAATCTGGTAAGCCTTGACCCATCTGCCCTCCTCGGGGATGGGAGCCGGTCCGTGATTGGGGCCCTTGGCGATAGGGCACATTTTTTGTACCTCATGTGAATAATTCATCATACAAGCCTCTTTTCTGAAAGTTATGTTTTTATAATTATTATCAATTTCGGAACGCTCCGAATAAGTTACTTAATTCCTGACTTTGCACAGAATTTTGCAATATCGATTACAAATCTCTCGTGCCTGCCGTTGCCGATTTCCCACTTATCAGTTCTTGCGCTGACGTCAAAAACAATTCTCTTGCGGTCAACTTCTGCAATAGTCGCGGTGAAATAAACCTTTTCACCAACGCCACAAGCGGCAACGTGATTTACGTTTACCTGAGTGCCGACAGTTGTTTCACCCTCATCCATAAACGGAGCGGCACAATGGAGAGCGGTCAGTTCCATAAACGCAATCATCCACGGTGTTGCAAAAACATCAAGAGTTCCGCTACCCGCAACGGAAGCAAGGCGGTCCTGCGTGACGACAAACTCCGTTGTATGAGTTGCGCCGATTTTGATTTCTTTCATAATGTCAATTCTCCTTTAATATGCTTTGCCCCAGTAGGTCATAGCCTTTGCAGGCTTGCCGCAGCATACGCAAACGTCGCTCAACTGCTCCTGCTCAAAGGGCATACATCTTGATGTCACGCCTGCAACCTCCTTGAGTTTTTCCTCACACTCACGCTCACAGCACCACATAGCCTTGATAAAGCCTGTCTGCGGACGGGATGCAACGGAAATGAACTCATCAAGGTCAGTCACGCTTGTTGTCATACTCTCGCGGTGTCTGAGAGCCTTTTCATACAAGCCGTCCTGAACGCTTTGGAGAAGTTCGGGAATTTTTGTTTCAAGTTCATCAAGGGAAACAAAAATCTTCTCTCTGTTATCTCTGCGCACAACTACGCACTGATTTTTTTCAATATCTTTCGGGCCGATTTCAATTCGAAGCGGCACGCCCTTCATCTCATACTCAGCAAACTTCCATCCGGGAGAGTTGTTTGAGTCATCAAGTTTCACGCGGCAGACCTTTGAAATTCTTTCAACAAGTTCATTTGCCTTTTCAAGCACGCCCTCTTTATGCTGTGCAATCGGGATAAGCACTGCCTGCACGGGTGCGATAAACGGGGGAAGAACAAGTCCGTTGTCATCGCCGTGGGTCATGATGATTGCGCCGATGATACGCGTTGACATACCCCATGAAGTCTGGTGCGGATAGGAAAGAGTGTTATCCCTGCCGGTAAATTTAATATCAAACGCTCTTGAGAAGCCGTCACCGAAGTAATGGCTTGTACCGCTCTGAAGCGCTTTACCGTCATGCATAAGCGCCTCAATTGTGTAAGTCGCTTCCGCTCCGGCAAACTTTTCTTTCTCACTCTTTCTGCCCTTGATTACGGGAATTGCAAGGCACTTTTCACAGAAGTCAGCGTAAACGTTGAGCATCTGCTCAGTTTCGTCCATTGCTTCCTGCGCGGTTTCGTGCATTGTGTGACCTTCCTGCCAGAAGAATTCAGTTGTACGAAGGAAGGGACGGGTTGTCTTTTCCCAACGGACAACACTGCACCACTGATTGTAAAGTTTGGGCAAATCTCTGTAAGAATGAATAATCTCCGCATAATGCTCACAGAAAAGTGTTTCGGAAGTGGGGCGTACGCAGATGCGCTCTGCAAGTTTCTCCTCACCGCCGTGGGTAACCCAGGCAACTTCCGGAGCAAAGCCGACAACGTGGTCCTTCTCCCTCTGCAAAAGGCTTTCAGGAATAAACATCGGCATCATTATATTCTCATGGCCAAGTTCTTTGAATCTGCGGTCAAGCTCGTTGCGGATATTCTCCCAGATTGCCGTTGCATACGGACGGACAACCATACAACCTTTAAGACCGGAATAGGACGCCAACTCCGCCTTTTTGACGATGTCGGTGTACCATTTCGCAAAGTCCTCATCCATTGAGGTGATTTCATTTACTAATTTTTTCTGTTCACTCATTTACAACACCCTTATATAAAATTACATAATTACAATAATTATAATAGTTTTGTTCTGTATTTGCAATAGGTTATTTTATAATTTTATCACACACTCGCATATTGAGTTTTGAACAAAACTGTGATACCATAAAGGGTAGCATTTTTATCAGGGAGTGGTCATAAATGGAAATTTTGAGAAACCCGTCTCTTGCACCGGAAGTTGAGCATTTTGTCAGTGACATTCACGGTGAGAATGAGGCGTTTTTGCACCTTGTACGCAGTGCGTCGGGAGAAATCAGGAGAAAGATTGCGCAGGTTTTCCCCGCGCTTGACGAAGCGGAGCAGAATGAACTTGCAACCCTGATTTATTATCCGCAGGAGAAACTTGCGTTTGTCAAAGAAAACGAAGCAAATATCAACGCCTGGTACAACAAGACTCTTGCTGACCTCAACTGTCTCTACTGTGCTTATTCCTCCCGCCTTGTCGGCACAATGAATTTTGACAGAGCGGATGAATTCATCATCAACATCTCAAAGGAAATCCGCAACTACGCTCTCACTCACCTGCACGTTGTTGGCGACGTTTATGACAGAGGTCCGCGTGCCGACATCATTATGGATGAACTTTGCACGATGGAAAATCTTGACATCCAGTGGGGCAACCACGACATCGTATGGATGGGTGCTGCGGCAGGCAGTGAAATCTGCGTTGCAAACGCGCTGAGAATTGCGTTGCGATACAACGGTTTTGATATGTTTGAACTCGGTTACAAGATTGACCTTGCTGACCTTGCAAACTTTGCAGAAGCGACTTACAACGATGACGGATTCAACAAATTCAAGCCGTCAAGCGATTATGAAATCACAGGCACTCCCGTTGACCCGTATCTCACCGCAAAGATGCACAAGGCAATCTCAATCATTCAATTCAAACTTGAAGGTCAACTCGCACTTCGCAACCCCACACTCAACCTTGACCACCGCAGACTGCTTGAAAAAATCAATTTTGACGATTACACAATAAACATTGACGGAGTAAACCACCCCTTGCTCAGCAGGGATTTCCCGACCGTTGACCCCAACAACCCCTATGAATTGACCGCTCAGGAAAAAGTTATCATAAAGAAATTCACGGATGAATTCCGAAACAATGCGCTCATCAGAAAGCACATTGACCTTTTCTTCAAAAAAGGCGGCGTTTATCTCATCAGCGGAAACAACCTGCTCTTCCACGGTTGCGTGCCGCTCACCGCAGAAGGCGACCTTGCAACAGTTGAAATGTTTGGCAGGAAGATGAAAGGCAAGGAGTATTTTGACTTCTGCGACGAGATGACAAGAAAGGCGTACTTCCTGCTCGATTCCGACAATGAGAAGCAGAATGCGCTTGACTTCATCTGGTATCTGTGGTGCGGTGAAAAATCACCGATGTTCGGCAAAAGCAGAATGACAACTTTTGAAAGATATTACGTTGAGGACAAGGCAACTCACGAAGAAGTAAAGAATTCATATTTCAAACTCCTTGACCGCGTTGACGTTGTCCGTAAAATTCTCACGGAATTCGGACTGGATGCGCAGAAAGGCCACGTTATCAACGGTCACGTGCCCGTCAAAGTTGTCAAGAAAGGCGAAAATCCCGTCAAAGCGGGCGGCCAACTGATTGTAATTGACGGCGGACTTGCAAAACCGTATCAGAAAGAAACGGGTCTTGCGGGCTTCTCCCTCATTCTCAAGGCGGACTCC
>JAZQTF010000215.1:0-3401 GCA_045630445.1 Acutalibacteraceae bacterium | reverse complement strand
ATATCGCAGCGGCATGTCTGAAGGAAATTATTTTAAGCAAACTTAAAATAAGCGATGATTCACCACAGGTAACGCAGGTTGAAAAGATTGTTGCATCAATGGAAAAAGATACTTATGGTGTAAAGTTTGTTCTTGTTGACGATGTTAAAGAGGTTCAGATGAAATTAAAACAAGTTGCAAAAAAATAATAACATTTATAATTGGAGGAGATAATTTGTACGAGCCGAAACCGATTGATCTGAGCGGCATTGAGTTGCCGCAGGAATTAATTGAACTGACAGAAAAAATTGCGGAAAACGTACATGAAAACTGGTCAGCGGGCAGAATCAAGGACGGCTGGACCTATGGTGCAGAGCGTGACGATGAAAAGAAACAGACACCCTGCCTTGTGCCGTATTCTCAGTTGACCGAGCAGGAAAAGGAGTTTGACCGCGTGACCGCGTTTGAAACCCTGAAGCTGATTGTAGCGCTCGGCTACAAGATTGAAAAATCCGAATAGACCAATAAAAACAGTCCCGCTCATATCACGAGCGGGACTGCTTTTTTGAGGTAAGAGTGAAGAGGTAAGAGGTGAGGCGGATTTACGTTGCAAAGCAATAAAAAGCCTCCCTTGCCTAAAGGGAGGGGGACCAACGCTTGCGTTGGTGGAGGGATACGGTGAGCGATTTTTAAATAATCGGAAACGAATAAGCGTAGTTTACGGAGCGTCGCCCCTTATATGTTAAACTGAAATCCTTTCGTAGGGGCGGATATTATCCGTCCGTTATAAAGTCCGCGTTTTCTCTTTTCAACGTCGCATTGACTAAACGGAGCGGATTTGATACAATGAAAGCATAAATTTATCAGGAGGCTTTTACAATGAAAAACGAAGAATTTGATAATATCATCACTCTTAATGACGAAAACGGAAAACAGGTTAATTTTGAATTCCTTGACCTGATTGAATACAAGGGCGGGGATTACGTGGTGCTTTACCCTGAGAATGATGAGGAAAGCACGGACGTTGTAATCCTGAAAGTTGAAGCAGGGGACAGCGAGGATGAAAGCACATTTGTCGGCATTGATGACGAAGCAACCCTGATGGCAGTTTTTGAAATCTTCAAGGAGAGAATTGAATCCGAGTTTGACGTCATCGAATAATCCCCCTTGCGAAAAAACACATTTTCCAACGTTATTACTGTATTAAGTAAAAACAAAAAAGGAATGATAAATATGCCAGATAAAAAGCGAGTCATAAACATCTTTCTCGCGTCGTCAATCACAGAGTTTGAAATTGAACGCATAAAAATTGAAAATTTCATCCATCGCCTGAGTAAAAGGTTTGAAAATCGTTACAATGTTGAAATCAATCCCGTGCTTTGTGAAGATCTTGACGATGCCTATTCAACCGTCAGGAAGCAGGAGGAGTATAATCAGAGGATTCGTGAGAGCGAGTTTTGCTATTTCCTCTTTTTCACAAAGGCGGGACAATATACCCGCGAGGAGTTCGAGGTTGCGCGTAAGCAGTTTGAATCAACGGGCAAACCGAAGATTTATACTTACTTCAAAGTTGTTAAGGATGAAAAAGTTGAGGACAGCCTTGATGAGTTTGCAAAAGAACTTGACAAGGTTTTCGGGCATTATTACGGTCAGTTTGAGCACCTTGATACTGTCAAATTGCGTATGCTGCTCAACCTTAAATTGCAGGAACTTGACTTTGTGGAAGTAAAAATTGAGAACGGGGAATGTGTTGTTGACGGCGCTGCACTCGGCAGAAACGGAATAAATATAAACAACGTTGCGGAGTTTGCAAACAACAAAAACCTTGCACAGATGCAGGATGAATTGAAAACGGTTGAAGAAGAATATTACCGCCTTAAACCCGAATACGAAAAAGGCGGCTGTTCAAACGAGTTCTACTCAAAATACAGTAAGGTAGCGTCCAGACGTCAGGCGCTGATTGATGAAATTGAGCAGTTGCAGAAACTCATTTTCAATATGTCCCTGCGTATGTCAAAGGACGAGGTTCACGGAGAAATCACCGCAAGGCAGAAGGAAGCGTACCGCCTTTTTGAGCTTGGCGATTATGAGGGCTGTATGTCCGTTCTTGATTCAGACGAAATTGACAGCGAGTTTGAGCGTGAAGAAAGAATGGATGCCGAGCGCAGAGTTGCAAGACGCAGAAGATACATCCGCGAGTACGCAACAAAGATTGAGATTCTGTCCGTAATGACGGGTTATGCTGACCGTTTCCGCGAGATAACGGGGTGCTATGAAAAAATTGTCCCACTTGCACTCGCTGAAAAAATCGAACTTGACGTTGTGTACGATTACGCTAATTTTTTGAGTATTCAAAACCGAAACGGTGCAAAGATAATTGAATTGCTGGAGAAGCTTGAAAAAATCTACGCAGAAATTGGCGAAAGTGAACAGAAGGTCGGTTGGGTAACAGGATTACTTGCGATTGCTTATAGAAACCAACAACAATATGATAAGGCGGGGAAATATTATCGTAAAGCGATAGAGATATTTGAAAAACTTGCGTCACAAACCCCCGAACGATTCAGTCCCAATCTTGCAGGTAGCTATAACAATGCGGGAAATTTCTATGTTAACCAAGGTCAACAGCAAAAGGCGAAGGAATATTACCTCAAAGCGATAGAGATATTTGAAAAACTTGCGTCAGAAAATCCCGAACGATTCAGTCCCGATCTTGCAGGTAGTTATAACAATGCGGGTGTTTTTTATCGTTATCGTGATGCACAGAAGGCGGAGGAATATTACCTCAAAGCGATAGCGATAAGGGAAAAACTTGCGGCAGAAAATCCTGAACGATATAGGTATATGCTTGCGAGGAGTTATACCAATGGAATTGAACATTATAGAGTGCAAAAGTTGTTTGAAAAGGCAGAGGAGCAAGTGTCTAAAGCAATAGAAATTTGTGAAACGTTAATTGTGGAAAATCCAGAGCGTTTTAGGCCCGAACTTGCGGCGGCATGTTTTAATGCGGGTGCTTTATATAGTGACAAGTGCGAAAGAGAAACTGCGGAGAGCTATTATACCAAAGCGATGAAAATATTAGAAAAATGCGTAGCAGAAAATCCTGAACAATATACTTGTCAGCTTATCAAGTGTTATATATGTTGTGCAGAGTCGGATAAGGCATATTACAGGAAAGCGTATGACCTCGCGTTAACCCGTCCTGACCATCCGTATTGCAGACAGATAATTGAGATTTTGTCCAAATTTTTCGGCAACTAAATCAACTCCCGATCCCCGCGGTTTATCCGCGGGGATTTTTGTTTGCCGTGTCATCCTGAGTGGAGCGAAGCGTAATCGAACTGCGAAGCAGTGCGAGGTGCAACCGAGCAGGATCGCGGCAAAGAATATAATAAGCAAAATTTCGTCCGGGATCCCAAACG
>JAZQTF010000214.1:0-2544 GCA_045630445.1 Acutalibacteraceae bacterium | reverse complement strand
ACGGACGGAATTGTTATAAACCCCGGCGCATATACTCACACAAGCGTTGCACTGCTTGATGCGGTCAAAGCCGCAAAAGTGCCGACGGTTGAAGTGCATATTTCAAAGATTGAAGAAAGAGAAGATTTTCGTCAGATAAGTTATATCAGGCTTGCCTGCGTAAAAACAATCACGGGTGAGGGTTTCAATGGCTATCTCAAAGCGATTGATTTCCTTGCAGACTCTTAAAGGAAGATGCGTAAAATGAAAGTTACTATAAAACCATCAACTGCGGTTGGCAGTGTTTTGGCACCGCCATCAAAAAGCATTTCTCACCGTATGCTCATCTGCGCAGGAATGAGCGAGGGTGTGAGTATAATCAACTCCCTTGCACCGAGCGAGGACGTGCTGGCAACGATTGATTGCCTGCGTGCGATGGGCGTGCAGATTGACTTTGACACCCGGGAAAACGTTGCAAAAGTCACGGGCGTTGATTTCAGAAGCGCCGCTCCCACCGCTCCGCTCTATTGCAGAGAAAGCGGAAGCACGCTGAGATTTTTTCTCCCCGCACTGCTTCTGTCGGGTAATGAGGCAACTTTGTCGGGCGCGCCGTCACTTATGCGCAGACCGATGAATGTTTACAGTGAATTCTGTGCAAAGCAGAAACTTACCTATACCCAAAACGGTGAATCAATCACTGTCAAAGGCGTTATGAAAGCGGGCAGATACACCGTTTCGGGCAACATCAGCAGTCAGTTTATCAGCGGTCTTCTCTTTGCGTTGCCGCTTCTTGACGGTGACAGCACAATCTCAATCATCCCCCCGATTGAAAGCCGTCCTTACATCAATCTTACAATCTCCGCACTTGAGGAGTTTGGCGTAAGCGTTAAGTGGAAGGATGAAAAAACGCTTTTCATCAAGGGCAATCAGTCCTATCAATCCCACGAATGCACCGTTGAGGGTGACTATTCAAACGCCGCTTTCCTTGACGGATTCAATCTGCTTGGCGGTAACGTTGATGTGCGCGGTCTGCGTGAGGACAGTTTGCAGGGTGATAAGATTTATTCAAGGTATTATGACCTTCTCAAAATCGGCTCACCCGCACTGCATATCGGTGACTGTCCCGACCTTGGACCCGTACTCTTTGCCCTTGCCGCAGCAGGATTCGGCGGAGTTTTCAGCGGCACAAAAAGGCTCAAAATCAAGGAGAGTGACCGTGTTGCCACAATGGCGCAGGAACTTGCAAAATTCGGCGTTTCGGTAAGGATTGAAGAAGATTCCGTTGCGATTTATCCCGCTGATTTCCACGCACCGACAGAAACTCTCTGCGGTCACAATGACCACAGAATCGTGATGGCGCTGTCCCTGCTTCTGAGCAAGACGGGCGGCACAATTGACGGCGCTCAGGCGGTTGAAAAAAGTTACCCCACATTCTTCTCGGTTGTGAAAAATCTCGGAGTTGAGGTGAGCATATCGTAGCGTGCAAAACCTTTTAATAACAGGTAAAGAAAAGAGGTTATATTTATGAATATGGAATTTTTCAGGAAACTGCCCGTGCCGAAGGACATCAAGGAGCAGTACCCTGTTACAAAAGAAATGGAAGCGGTCAGAGAAACAACCGTTTCTGACCTTAAAGATATTTTCAGCGGTAAGGATGACCGTTTCATTCTTGTAATCGGCCCTTGCTCCGCCGACCACGAGGACACCGTAATCTCTTACATCAGCCGATTGAGAGATGTGCAGGACAAGGTTAAGGACAAGATTATGATTGTGCCCAGGATTTACACCAACAAGCCGCGCACAACGGGCGAAGGTTACAAAGGAATGCTCCATCAGCCCGACCCGAATGCATCACCCGATATGCTCAAAGGTCTTGTTTCAATCCGTAAACTTCATATGCGTGCAATTACAGAAACGGGTTTTGCGTGCGCTGATGAAATGCTCTATCCTGAAAATTACCGCTATCTTTCCGACCTGCTTTCATACGTTGCAGTTGGTGCGCGCTCAGTTGAAAATCAGCAACACCGCCTGACCGCAAGCGGACTTGACATTCCCGTCGGTATGAAAAACCCCACCGCAGGCGACGTTTCCGTTATGATAAATTCAATCAAAGCGGCGCAGTCATCCCACGTTTTCCTTTACAGAGGCTGGGAAGTAAAGAGTGCGGGCAACCCCTACGCTCACGCTATTCTTCGTGGTTACGTCAACAAGCACGGCCAGTCACTGCCGAATTATCATTACGAGGACCTGATACACCTTGTTGCAAATTATGATGAATCGGGACTGCAGAATCCCGCAGTAATCGTTGACACCAACCATTCAAACTCGGGCAAAAATCACCTTGAACAGATACGAATTTCAAAGGAGATTATCCACAGCCGCAAACACAACGCGGATATCCGCAGAATGGTCAAAGGCCTTATGATTGAAAGTTATATTTATGACGGCAATCAGAAAATCGGTGAAGACCGGGTGCTTGGCAAATCAATCACCGACCCGTGTCTTGGCTGGGAGAAAACGGAGCGTCTGATTCTTGACCTTGCAGACAGTCTTTAATATAAAGAA
>JAZQTF010000213.1:0-6174 GCA_045630445.1 Acutalibacteraceae bacterium | reverse complement strand
CTTTGCAAGTTCAAGGCATTCGTTTACATATTGATATTTACCGATTTTTTCGTTGTTTGCCAATATGCGTTCAAGGTTGCTTTCAAGTTCATTTTCCAATGACGGTCGATTTTTCACGCGCTCATTATTAAGTGCAATCCTTTTTTCTATCTGTGCGATTTCATAACTTATTGCATCCTTACGTGCTTCAACATCATTGACGTTTACAAAGTCCATTTCAGCATCAAGAAGCGACGCGTCAGTTATTGCACAGCGCAGACGCTCAATCTCTTCATCCGCAACGGACATACTTTTAACCGCTTCATATTTACTTTCAGCGGAAGAATAATCATCAAGTCTTGCATTGAGAATTCTGATATTATCCTCTGCATCAGTGTCATTTTCATCAAAGAAAAAATGATACTGTTTTTTGAAATTCATATTTGCAAATTCAAGATTTGACTCAACTGATTCAAGTCTTTCAATGCATCTGTCAAACTCCGCTTTTGCCCTGTTTAATTCATCTGTATTGTCGGCAGTTTTATTACCGCCACGCAAAGCAAAGCCAAAACACAAAGAAAGAATCACACCGCAAGCAAACGCGATTGCTATCACGGCAAAACTCTGATGCAGAGCAAACAAAACGGCAGATACAATCACAGTTAAAACAAGCACTGCGACAAACCATTTTGCACAAAAACTTTTCTTACCCGTAACTTCTGACGATTCAAGCAACCGGTCACAATTCTGTTTTGCTTTATTCACCGCATCAGCGGCATATCCCCTTTCTTTTTCAAGGGATGTGCAATCCGCTTTAAGCCTGCGCAGATTTTCAATATAATCTCTGTCAGCAACAAAGCCTTTGTTTGTTATCGCCTTGCGTTTTTCAGCAACATCTGTGAAACGATTTTTTACTTCCTCATTGAGTTTTACCGCATCACGATATTTTTTGACAGATTCGTAATCCTTGGCACGACTGAGCAAAAGTCTGCACTGCTGAAACTCTTTTTCAAGTTTTTTCTTTTCCGTTTCAAGCGCATCGTTTTCAAGGCTGATATTGTTTATTGACAGGAGAGTTGCATCTATCTCTCTGTTTCTGTTTTCAAGAGTCCGGTTTTCGGTTTCAAGAGGATAAATCCTGCCATTCGGTTTTTTCCTTGTTATTTCAGCAGCAGCCTTTTTAATTCTCTCAGCAACGGTTGCGTAAGAATACTCCGCATCACCCGCAGTTGAAAGATTTGAAAGTTTTGTTTTGACGCTATCATTTTCAGTCACGTCATTCTTATTGAGTTGACCTATGAAACAAGTCCCCCTGAATGCGTGTTTATCAAGGTCAAAAAGATATTCTCCAACTTCTTTACCCGACGGCAAGGATACTTTTTCACCGACTGTAAGGTTGACAAAATCAAGGGCATCGTTTGCTTTGGTGTTGCCGAATGTCCTGTCTATAACATAGGTATCGCCACCGCATTCAATGGTCATTGTGCCGCCGATGGCGGATTCTCCCCACGTCATATATTTCTTTCTTGCACTTGCGTTTACGCCCTTTCCGTTTGAGTTGGAAACGCCATAAAACATCGCAAGAATGAAGTTGAAGATAGTAGTTTTTCCCGCTTCGTTATCACCATAAAGTACGTTTACACCATCGCTCAAAACGAGTTTGTAATCCCTGAATTTGCCGAAACTGCGGATATATAATTCTTTAATCTTCATTCAGGCTCACCTCGTTTTCAAACGCACGCAGACCGTATTCAATGGCATCATCGTATTTCTTTGCACTCAACGCATCACCTTTTGCGAGGCATTCATCACGTTGTGTAAGCATATCATTAAGAAAAAATCCGCGCAGAGAATTCTCTTTCCTTATCATTTCATAGTCAAGTGCAAGTCCTGTTTCATTTATCACTTTCACAAAAAACACATCGGAAAGACGATTTTTTATAACATCAGCATTGACGCGCACATTGACGGGAAGTTTGCCATTGAGAACAATTTTATATAAATCTTTTTTGTCGCCATCAAGTGATTTTACAACGGTTTCGTAAACATCATCAGCGGTTTCGCAACCTGTTAAATCAAGGTTTATTTCGTGGTAAACTCTTTTGCAGATTCGTCTGAAATCAAGACTGCATCCGCTTTTTGAAACAGTGCCGATATACACGCCCTTTTCACCGGTTTCATCAAATCCCCTGCTCTCAACACTGCCACTGTACGCACATGTCATTGAGCCGATTCGCGTTGGCATGGTGCGTTTATGTATATGACCAAGCGCGCAATAATTCGCACCGCTGCGGGAAAGTTTTGCAACATCAATCGGGTTATATCTTGATTTTGAGCCGGACGATACAACATCTCCGTGAAGAAGAATCACATTGACATAATCATCAGCAAGAGCAAACTCACCAACAAGCGACTCATCACAATATTCATCAGTAAAACCCGCACCGCAAACGCGCAGGCCGATTTCCGGCAATTCAACCGCACTGAATGAGCCATCAAAAATATAAACATTACTTGGCAAATCCATACGCGAATACGCTCCGTCCGGCGCATTATAATCGTGATTTCCCAAAGCAATAAAAACCGGAATTTCAAGTCGGGAAAGTTGTTTTTGGACAACGCGGCAGATTTCATCAGAAACATAGGGCGAATCAAACAAATCACCCGCTATCAGCAACACCTCAACATCCTCCACAAAGCACAAATCAACAACCGCACACAAAGATGTGAGCAGTTCATCTCTTCGTATTTCAGCACATTCGCGCACGCTTGTCATTGGTGAACCAAGATGAAAATCAGCACAATGAAGAATTTTAATTCCCGCCATATTTCCTCCATACAAATTACGATTTATTGCATATAATTATAACCTTTTCCGTGTCATAATTGCAATATTTTTTTAATTTTATCTTGGGTATTTACAAGATATTATGTTTTTGTTAAAATAGAAAAGTAATTTTTGTTTTTTCGGAGGTCGCTATGAGTTTTCACGATAATTGTAATTCAAGAGCAATCGTTCTTGGCATGACTTGTGACGGTGAAAAAATTTGCTCCGCTGCAGGTAGAATTTCCACTCAGCAAGGCACATCCATTGAAATTTTTGAAAGATCCGCTGACAGTGAAAAGAACAGTTCACTTATCAAAAAAGTAACCCGTTCAGGCCACAATTCCGTTGTTGAGCACACTTTCTTCAACATTGCTTTCTGTGACGTAACCGCTGTTACAGAGGAGTTTATGATTGAGTACAGACTCGCATCATTCACTGTAAAATCACGACGTTACGTTGATTTCAGCAACGTTGGTTATTTTGCGCCTGAATTCAAAAACGAGGAAAATGAAAAGATTTACCGCAACCACGTTGAATATCTTTTCTCCGAATATCAGTATATGCTTGACAATGACATGGCGAAAGAGGACGCGCGTTTCCTTCTCCCCTACTGCTACCGCAGCAATTTCTACTGCTCACTCAACGCAAGAGAATTGCTCCACGTTTTACGCGGAATGTTGTTTGGCAGAGGTAAGAAATTCCCTGAAATTTACAACCTTGGCAAACAGATTCTTGAGCAGGTGCAGCCAATGTGTCCCGGAATTTTTGCAGACTTTGAAAGCAAAGTTCCCACAAAGAGCGACACAATAGACCTGTCAGACCTGAAACCCGCTGCAACAGAAAGCAACGAAAACCTTGTTGAATTGATTGCACACACAAGTAACGCAAAGAAAACCGTTTGCTTGTCATCACTCATCAACAACCTACAGCTTTCAAACGATGCGGCAAACAAAATCATTGACGATAGCAAAAAAGCAAACGAAATCATCAAAAGAATTTTTGCTTGCTCCCGTCCGAGAGAACTTGAAACAATCCAGTACACTTTCAAATACAACCGCCTTTCCCTTGCAAGCATCACGCACCTTGTCCGTCACCGTATGCAAGGCGTTATGATTCCGCCGCTTACAAGCGTTGACAGAAAAGTGTTCATCACTCCTCCGCTTGTGAAAGAAAACGCAGAACTTCTTGAACGTTACACCAACGCTTTCAAGAGAAACGTTGAAGTTTACGAAACACTCAAAGCAAACGGTGAGAGTGAAGAAACACTTGTTTACCTTGTAATGAGCGGTAACACACTTGACGTTGTGACAACAATGAATGCACGTGAGTTGATTCTTTATTTCAGACTGCGCACCTGCACAAGAGCGCAGTGGGAAATCAGAGATTACGCTTGCGACGCACTCCGTCAGTTGCGTAAAATCGAGCCTGAAATCTTTATGAATTACGGCCCGAGTTGCTACGTTGAGGGCTACTGCCCCGAGGGTGCACTCACCTGCGGCAGAGCAACGGAAATGAAAGACATTTTTGCAAACAATAAGTTTTAATAAAAAAGGCCTTGTCTTTAACGGACAAGGCTTTTCTTTTTATTTTTTGTTTTCATCTACAAACGCTTTGTTGAGTTCAACGTTCTCATCATCGGGCAACGCAACATTGCTTCCCTTTTTACGTTTATCGGGCTGACTTATTGCCTGGATCTGATACGCTTTTGTGGTAACACGCTTGTTGATTTTTCCCGTTTTCATTCATATCACCTCTGCAATATGAGCATTTGCAGAAAAATGAATTTTATTACACGCAAAAGAAAAGCGGCTTACAAACTGTAAGCCGCTTGGTTTTTATTGATTATTCGTTGCCGTTACGCTTGTTGAACATAGACATAAGACTGTCGAAATCGTCAAACTCTTCACCGCTTGCTTTGCTTGCGGGAGCTTCAGTCTTTCTTGCGTCCTGAATGCTTGTGATGAAAGCCATTGCGTCAACGGGAGCTTTCGGCTCTTCCTTTTTCTTATCAACGCCTGCGAGTTCCGGACCGAGGTCAGAACCTGTTGCGATAACGGTGATAACCATTTCGTCAGTAAGGCTCGGATCAAATGCATGACCCCAGATGATGTTTGCATCCGGATGAGCAGCCTGGGAAATGTATGTTGATGCGATTTCAACCTCATCAAGTCCGATATCCTCGGAGGATGTGATGTTGATGATAACGCCTCTTGCACCATCGATTGTTGTTTCGAGAAGCGGGCTGGAGATAGCAGTTCTTGCAGCTGTTTCAGCCTTCTCTTTGCCTGAACCTCTACCGATACCCATATGAGCGCGGCCTGCATCCTTCATGATTGCAACAACGTCAGCAAAGTCAAGGTTTACAAGACCTTCCATATTGATAAGGTCGGAAATGCTCTGTACGCCCTGGCGGAGAATATCATCAGCAGCATCAAAAGCGTTTGCCAATGTAATCTTCTGCTCAGAAGCGAGCTTCAATCTCTCATTGGGAATTACAACAAGGCTGTCAACGTGCTTTGCAAGTTCTGCAACGCCTTCGTTAGCCTGATTCATACGGCGCTTGCCTTCAAACGGGAAGGGCTTTGTAACGATACCGATTGTGAGAATTCCGAGTTCTTTCGCAATTCTTGCAACAACGGGAGCAGCACCTGTACCTGTACCGCCGCCCATACCAGCGGTGATGAATACCATATCTGCGCCGGAAATAGCCTTTGTGATTTCATCGATGGATTCCTCAGCAGCAACCTTGCCAACAGCAGGATTTGCGCCAGCGCCCTTGCCCTTTGTGATTTTCTCACCGATGTGGATTTTATAGGATGCCTGTGAGCGGTTGAGTGTCTGGATATCAGTGTTAACTGCGATGAATTCAACACCCTGAACACCAGCGTGGAGCATTCTGTTAACAGCGTTTCCGCCGCCGCCACCTACACCTACTACTTTGATTTGTACTACCTGATCAAAACTGTTATCGAGTTCAAACGGCATTTTAATTTCCCCCTTGTCTTAGGTTTTAAACTTCTTATTTGAACATAATTCTTCAGAATATAATATATACTATCATATATATTTTAAAATTTCAACACTATTTAGTTATTTTTTTGTATTTTTTAAGCATATTTTTGCATAACTTACTGCTCATCGGTGATTGTGGTTTCTTCGTCCCCCGATGACCTTGGAGTATAGTACGCACTTTTGAAGATTTTCAGATCAAGCGTACCATTGACATCTTCGTGTTTTTGCCTGAGCTGAGCAACAACCGTCTGTGCCCACTGCAAGTTGTAATCAAGATTGATATAGTTACCGAATTCAATCTCAAACCCGTTTTCAAACTTTGCTTTCAGGTTAAGATTATCGCTGACATCAAGTAT
>JAZQTF010000212.1:0-8771 GCA_045630445.1 Acutalibacteraceae bacterium | reverse complement strand
AACCACGGTATCAAGGGCGGTATGGGCATTGCAATGGATGAGGAGAAAGCAGCAGTTGACGCTGGTTACTGGCACCTCTTCCGTTTCGACCCCAGAAAGACTGCAAACGGCGAGAATCCGTTCACACTTGACAGTGGCGAGCCGACAGCAAACTATCAGGACTTCATCATGAACGAAGTTCGTTACGCATCTCTCACAAAGGCATTCCCGGGCAGAGCAGAAGTTCTCTTCGAGAAGGCTGAGCAGATGGCTAAGGATAAGTACGCTGCACTCGTTAAGATGGCTGGCAAATAAATAAAATAATGCATCCCGGAACGGCCCGTCCGTTTCGGGATGTTTTTTATTGCGTAACAAAAAAACAAACAACCCCGAGGGTTACCACAAACCTCGGGGCTGCCTGTTTTTAAGGATGTAAAAATATGAGATGCATACTGCAAAGGCGGCCACAACCCCGCCTGTGCGTGATTACAAAAGCGGCTACCACCCCACCTTTGTAATAAAAGAGGACTTTGTAGGGACGGGAAAAAGAATGTAACCCTTCCTTACACCTATATAACGATGGGCACTTTGTTTTTTCGCGTGAAAATATAAAAATAAATAAAATGTGGTAAAAACCAGACAATCCCGACGCGCTGTCTGCATCGGGATTGTTGGTAAGAGGATGTAAAAATATGAATGTACTATGTGTACGGTGTAATCGGATTTAATTTTTGTGCACCGGCGGCCCCGGAATTTATCCGGAACCGCTTGTGAATGCACAAAATCTATAAGGAGGACATATAAGGGAAACTGTCAATCTGAAAGTAACTTTTGTTACTTGTGGCACAGACTGCCCCCGACGTGTGACACGTCGGGATTGCCTGTGTAGAAAGAAGCGGTATTGAAAATGACAAACAATAGTTGTCGGGAATAATCATATTTAATGGTTGAATTGTTGTTTAACTATCTTACATACATACAACGTATTATGTTGGATGTTTTTCGCGCGGATGCGAAATTTTTTTTATCGGGCAAGCGCACCCGACGCACTGCCTGCGCATCGGGTTGCCTGCCTTTTTTCAGGAGTGCCACCATGAAAAACACCACCGCAAACACGGTCACCACTCCGTGCTTGCATAAGTATAACGATATAACTTCTGATTTTTCGCAGACAAAATAAAAAAACTGCCTTGTTTTTAACAAAGCAGTTTCTTTTTTTTAATTTTTAATTGACTGATTATTCTTCGTCGCAGCAGCAGTCGCAGTCACAATCGCAGTCAAAATCAAGGTCAAACTCAAGATTCTCACCGCAGTTGGGGCACTCGATGCCACCATCTTCAAGGATTTCCTCGTCAACGTAGATTGCTTCACCACAAGCGGGGCATACAACTTCAAATGTTTCCTCGTCGCAGCAATCGCAATCACAGTCGCAATCGTCCTCATCCTCGTCGTAGATGATTTCTTCTACGTCTGCAAGGTCCTGGTCAACTTCGTCAAGCTGTTCGCCGATTTCAGCAACCTCGTCCTCAAGGTCCATAACGCTAAGAGCGATATCGTCAAGAATGTCAATCATGCAGTTGATGATTTTTGCTTCGGGTTTGCTCTCATCAATAGCAAGGCCTTCTGCCAAGCCTTTGAGGTAAGCAACTCTTTCTGAAAGTGTCATAGTAAAAACCTCCTCAAAAATATTGGGTGTCAAAAATGGACGGGCGTAAGACTTACGCTCTTTCCATATATTCGCCTGTTCTTGTGTCGATTCTGATCATTTCGCCTTCATCGATGAAGAGCGGAACGCGAATCTCTGCGCCTGTTTCAAGAGTAGCGGGTTTGAGAGTGTTTGTTGCTGTGTTGCCCTTGAAACCGGGGTCAGTCTTTGTAACCTTGAGCTCAACGAATGTGGGAGGCTCAATGCCGAAAACGCTGCCCTTGTAGGAAAGAACCTTACAAGTCATATTTTCCTTAACGAACTTGAAGTTGTCGCCAAGGAGAGAAGCGTTGATCGGAATGAGTTCATAGCTTTCAAGGTCCATGAAGTAGTGGAGGTCGCCATCAGCGTAGCTGTACTCCATATCCTTACGCTCAACAAAAGCGGTCGGGAATTTGTCATTGGGGTTGAAAGTTCTTTCAACTACGGAGCCGGAAATTACATCTCTGATCTTTGTACGAACAAAAGCTGCGCCTTTACCGGGTTTTACGTGCTGAAATTCAATAATCTGATAAACCTTACCATCCATATCGAAGGTTACGCCGTTTCTGAAATCACCTGCTGTTACCATAAGAAAAAATCCTCCGTTTTCCGTGGCTTGTGCCACTTATTACAATCTCTTTTATTTTAACTGAAAAACATTCATATTGCAAGAAATTTTTATTAAATATAGTAAATATTATAAAATAATCAATGATTTGTCCGCGTTTGTGAGGTTTTTGCAACCGTTTTCTGTCACGCAGACCATATCTTCAATACGCACACCGAAACGATTGGGCAGATAAATGCCCGGCTCAATGGTGATAATCATATTTTCTCTGAGAGTTACGTTGCCCTTGGGGGATACTGTGGGCGCTTCGTGAATCTCAACTCCGACACCGTGGCCGAGTCCGTGACGGAAGAAATCGCCGTAACCTGCTTTAGTGATAACGTCACGCGCAATCGCGTCCGCGTCGCAGCAGTTGACGCCTGCTTTCACACCGTCAAGCGCTTTAAGCTGAGCGGCGAGTACAGTTTCATAAACTTTTCTCTGCTCATCGGAAATGTTACCAACTGCAACTGTGCGGGTCATATCACTGTGATAGCCTTTGTAAACCGCACCGAAATCCATTGTGATGAAGTCGCCATTTTCAACCTTTTTATCTGACGGCACACCGTGGGGGAGGGATGAGTTTTTACCGCTGACCGCGATTGTGTCAAAACTCAGCGCGTCAGCACCGTGGGAGAGCATATAGAAATCAAGCGCGAGTGCAATCTCTTTTTCTGTGATGCCCGGTTTGATAAGTCCAAGCACATTAGTGAATGCGTCTTCCGCAATTCTCTGCGCTTTGATGATGTATTCAACTTCGCTGTCATCCTTGATTATACGCAGGGATGCAATGATTTTGTCAAGGGTGTCATCAAAGACAACTTCGCAATTATCAAAAGCCGCCTTGAATGTGTTTGCGTTTGCAACGGTTGTTGTCTCACTCTGCATAATAACCTTTGTTGCGCCAAGTTTTGCAAGCGCATCCCTGATTGTTGCAAGGGAGAAGTATTCAACAATTTCTGCGCCTTCAATCTGATTGCCTGCCGCTTCAACGTAACGGGAGTCGGTGAGAAAGATTGCACCGTTTTTGTTGACTACAAGGTAGCCGAGTGATGAATGGAAGCCTGTGAAATAAAATCTGTTTTCTGCGTTTTCAATAACTGCGGTGCAGTTTTCGGGCAGATTCTGTGCCAATGCGGAAATTCGCTTTTCCATATAAAATCTCCTTTTTCTAAAAATCTCGGTGGAATCGCAACTCCACCGAGATTGATTTTCAGTTTATGCTGTTATGCTTTCAATTGCACTGTAAAGATATACAAGTTCACCGTTTGTGTCAAGGTAAACAACGAATGCTCTTGCAAACCATGTGTCACCGACGGAAACGTTTGACTTAACCGCGATTGAAGTGCCCTTGTTATCGTTTGAAGAAGAAACACCCTTGAGTGTGCCGGCTGCGTCAAGCACGAATGCGTTTTCATCAGAGCCGAGTGCTGCGTTGTTTGTGAGAATGATACCATTCTGTACAACTGTGTATTCGGTCGGGATGTCACGCAAAGCAACGAAACTTACTGTTTTTTCATCGGGGTTTGAGTAAACCTCGGAAATTGAGAGCAATGCAAACTTGTCAACAACTTCGTCTTCGTCAACGAATACCGCTGTGAAGTGGGAGTCGCCGAGAAGAATGAAGTAGTATGTTTCCTTGTAACTGATAATCTGACCGCTGCCGTCAACCCAGTAAGCAAATTTCTTTCCTTCGGGAGCGGTGTCCGCGGTAACCGCAACAACTGTTGAAGCAACGAAACTGCCTGCGCCTGTGCCGTTTTCAACGGTTACTGTGTAGTAAGTGTCCTGCATTGCGTAAATCGGAGTAAGGTTTACGTTGCCGTCCTGGAGTGCGGCTACGATTTCGTCTGCGAGCAAATCGCTTGCAATCGGGTTTACACCGTCAATTGACCAGCCAACGAATACGCGGTCCTGATAGGGAGCGGATTCGGGAATTGCAATGTCCTGAGACTCAACGTCTGTTGAGTAGAGAATTCTTGAAAGTTCCTGGTCAAATGCTGTGAAGAATGAAACGTAATGTCTGTTTGCGTAGTTGCGGTTATAAACTGCGGTGAGTTCAACGGAAGAAACTGCAACAAAACTGTACTCCATATCATAGGAAACGATTTTGCCGTTTGCGTTTTTCCAGTAGAGGAATTCGCCTGCTTCTTCAATTGCTACAACTCTGAACTGTGTGCCAACGTTAAGCACGTCGGAGTATGAGGGCTGAATGTCATAATCAACGCCGTCAATGTAAAGTTCAAAGGAGTTGTTACCTGTAACGTTGATTGTAACGTCCGCTTTAAGAGCAATCTTCTGCTCGTCATATCTGAGAAGGGTAAGGTTTGCGTTACCGTCAAACATTGACTCAAAATCATCTGTGATGGTGAGTCTGTTTTTGGAAATGTCAAGTTCAACAAGTGTTGTTGAGCCTGCAAATACGTCAGCGGAACGGATTTCGTTATCGCTGAGATAAACGTGTGTGGGCGCTGTGATTGAAGAAATAAATCCGATGTCGGAAATAAGGTTTGAAGTAAGGTTGATTGTTGTGAGTGTGGGCAGGTATGCAAGAGCGGAAGCGTCTGTGATACCGTTGCCTGCAAGGCTGATTGAAACGAGTGAGAGCAGGCGGTTGTCTTTGAGACAACTGATGTCTGTCACCTTTGTGTTGGGGATTGTGATTGCCTGCAACTGGGAGAGATCTGCAAGGGGAGCGATGTCAGCAATGTCTGAGTCTGATGCTGTGAAGTAAGCAAGACGGGTCATTCCTGCAACTTCGGAAATGTTGCTGACTGCTGTGTTGTCAAGACGAAGAACGCTGAGATTCTTCATATAGCGAAGACCTGTGAGGTCAGTTACTGCTGTGCCTGTGAGATTGAGCGGACCGTTGTAAGAAGCAAGTTCACCCTTTGTGAGAACGTTGTCACCGTTTGTGTTGATACCCGGCTGCTGAATGAGAATGTCAAAAAGCACGCTGTCGGGAATTACAACTTCGTCACGGTAACTGCCGTCATACTCTGTCTGTTCGGAGTAGTTAAGAACAACTACGTATGTGAAATCATCAACAGAGATGTCGTAAGGATTGAGATTGTTGTAAGTGATGTCAAGGGAGTAAACGTTGAGGTCTGCAAGGTCCTCAATTGATGTGAATACATTGTAAGAAAGGTTGAGCTCACCGATGGGGTTATCAAACTCAATGTCTGAAATGAAGTTGTCGGAAAGATTGATAACGTTGAGTGATGAAAGACCCTTGATAGCAGAAACGTCTGTGAGATTGTTTTTGCTGAGATTGAGATAGAACAATGAATCAAGGGATGCGAGTGCGTCAATGTTTTCAATTCCCATACCTTCTGCGGAAAGGTCGGTAAGACCTGTCAGGGTTGCAAGGGGTGAAAGGTCCTTGATATTGTTGAATGAAATGTGAAGTTCATAAAGGTTTTCAGTAAGACCGCTGAGCGCCGCAACAGAGGAGATATTGTTGTAACTGAGGTTTAATGCAGGCACGTTGATTGCAAACGAAAGAGCGGAAATGTCTGTGATTCCGCAGTTGTTGAGATCAAGCGGATCATAAACGTTGCCCATTTCACAAGCGGAAATCTTACCGTCATCGTTTACGTCAACACCGCGGGCGATAAGCGCGGAGAGAAGATTCGGGTCAATGTCCTCAATGATGAAGTCCTCTGTGATTCCGCCTACAAACTGCGGCGCGTAAATGAATTCATACGCAGCGGGGAGAGTTTCCATAATTCTGTAGAAGTCACTGAGGTCACCCGTTGTGGGGTGGAGTGAGAAATAGTTATTGTTGATGTAAAGTGTGTCAATGGTTGTGAAACCGATAAGTTCTGTTGCATCTGTGAGCTGGTTGTAAGAAACGTCAAGGAATGTCAGTTCCTTAAGGTTTGTGATGGTTGCAACACTTGTCAGTTTGTTGTGACTGAGAGTGAGGTTTGTCAGGAGCGCCATGTCGGTGATTGACTCACTGAGAGTGCCTGAAAGGTTGTTGTATGACAGGTCAAGAACAACGATTGACAAGTCAACAAGCACTGACACGTCAGAGATGTTGTTTTTGCTCGCGTCAAGGATGACAAGGTTTGTTGCATACTGCAAACCTTCAAGGCTTGTGATGCCCCTGCCGGACACGTCAAGCATAAACACAAACTCAAGCTCGTCGGCAGAAATGTTGCCGTCAAGATTCATATCGTAGCCTTCACCGATGAGTGCTGCAAGCAGGTTTTCGTCAGCGATAACGTTTGTTTCGTCTGCGGAAACGCTGAAAGGCATTGCACAAAACATCATGATGAAGCACAAAACGATTGCTAAAACTCGTTTTTTCATAGTGGGAAACCTCCTAAGTAAAGTTCGTATAGCGGTTTATATACTATTATAGTCTAAATTATAAACTAAATCACAATATTTTTCAATAGTAATATTTATCAAAACTACTTTGCAAGAATGTTTATTTCCCACGCAGGCACATAGGGATGCTTGCGGAAGAAAATTTTGTAGTCATCACGCAGGGAGAGAAGGAGTAACGGCAATTCAAAAATGTCCTCGTTGCGATGGTAAGCGGAGATGAAAAGTTTTGGCTTGCACTGGGTGATAACACGCTTTCCGCCAAGGAGTGCCTGAGTTTCCGCACCCTCAACATCCATCTTGATGAAACTGAAACCATCGGGGGAGAGAGAGTCAATGCTTGTCGCAGGGACTTCAACGCGGCCATCGTCTTTAAGTGACGAATTGCGACCTGCGCGGTTGTTGAAACGCAGTACTGTTTCTTCGTTCCACACCGCTTTTCTGATGCAGGTGATTCGGGGGTCGGACTCGGTTGCAAGGGAGAGTTTGCGGAAATTTTTTTCATCGGGCTCAAGGGCGGTTATGCTGTTGAACTGTCCGTTTGTCAGTGCGGAGAATTCCTTGATTGTGTCGCCATCATACGCGCCTAAATCAAGGTAATCCTCATTGTCGGTGAATTCAAAAATCTCCTTCAAGTCCTCAACTCTGTCCGTTGAAATTTCCTTGAGATAACTGATTTTGCCGCTGATTTTATAATTGATGATGTTGGCGTAAACCTTCTTTGACCACTCATCAGCAAGCAAGGAGTAAACCTTTTCAATCTTGTCCTTGTTTTTCTCAACAAAGTCAAGGTCAAAGACGCCATCGCCAAAGAGCGGCACATCCGGCGCGGCAGTTTCATGCCGGGAGTCAAGTTCAAACAGACGGTTGAGCATACTGTCATAGTCAACGGCAAAACCGATGAGAATGAAGAAGTCATCATACAGTGACTCAATCTCACTGTATTTTTTGACACGGATGCCGTTGAAACTGTGGCCGCGTACAAACTCATCACTTGCAAAAATGTCGGCAAGGGGGATGTTTAATTCATTCATTTTGTCAATTATCTTCTGCGCGCCGTCACCCATGCCGTAAAGCACAATCGGCTTGCTTGTTTCTTTCAGTCTGTCCCAGAGAGATTTTTTCTCGGTTATAAAATTTAACACAAAATTCGCTCCTTTTATTGCATAAAACACAGATATTTACAGCGCAGTGTGACACGGTTTTTCAAATACGCTGTGTATAATGGACTTGTCCACAATATAGGGTGAGTCTGTTCCAAAATTCAACAATATACTGTGTGTTGTGGCGTGTTCCGAAAACGGAATAAATCAGTATGAAATCATTTTACCACAAATTTCCGGTAAAGTAAATTTGAAAATCAAGGAGTGCGATTTTGTGTGAAAAAATCAGCAGTAAAAACAAAACAATCGGCAGGAAGTGTTTCGCGTGAATTGAAAGCGGTGCTCAGTCATCTGTCCTGTATTCTGGTCGGGTTTGCGCTGGCACAATGCAGTTTATTCGGTTTGGTTGCACCGTTTGGCATTTCGCTTGTTGCGGCGCTTCCGTCAGGGTTTCTTGCAAGCGGTGCGGCGGGTGCGGTTGCAGGGTATTTCTTTTTGGGGACAAACCCGATTAAATACATCTGTGCAATTTTTGTTGTGGCAATTATCCGCTATTCGTTGAGCAATTACAGACGGCTTGGTGAGCGCGTGGCATTTTCGCCGCTGACGGCACTGTTTTGCTCAGCGGTGACGGGCCTTGCGTATGCGGTTTCTGCCAATGCGGATATTATCGGCATTTCAATGAGCATTTCAGAAGCACTTTTTGCGGGTGCGGGCGCATTTTTTGTGGACAACACATTCAGAATCAAGGCTTTGCGTGACACTGAAAATATGAGCACAAGGGAGATTTCGTGCATCGTTGTGGCGGTATGTATGGTGCTGACGGGGCTGAGCGTTTTTGAAATCGGTGGCATTTCTCCGTCAAGGGTTGTGATGCTGTGGGCGGTGCTGGCGTGCGCAAAAATCGGCAGAGAAACGTGGGGCAGTGTTGCGGGCGTGCTGGCAGGACTTGTGGGAATTTTAAGCGGTGGCGGTGCTTATCTTGCGGGGGCTTATGCGTCAGCGGGACTTGTTGGCGGAGTTTTTTCACAGTTTGGCACACTTGTTGCGGCGCTGATGT
>JAZQTF010000211.1:0-13450 GCA_045630445.1 Acutalibacteraceae bacterium | reverse complement strand
TTAATTCCTCAACAAATCTTCCGTCAACAAGGATGTCAATAAGTGAAAGCAATTCGTCCGTGACTTCGCAACGGGGGTGAGTGCCGTCAGTTGTCAGCTCTTCATAAGTGAATCCGCTGAATGCCCAGATTGTCTTTGACGGATAAGTTTCCTTGACTCGTCTGACAAAGGGGAGCAATGCGCGTTGGTTGCACGGCTCAAATGGATCACCGCCAAGGAGCGTCAGCCCGTTTATATAGTCGGGCCTGAGCGCGTTTATCAGCGTTTCTTCCGTCTGCTGTGTGAAAGGCTGACCGTAGTCAAAGTCCCACGTTTCAGGCTGGAAACAACCTTTGCAGCGGTTGGTGCATCCTGAAACAAAAAGCGTCACTCTCACACCCTCACCGTTTGCAATATCATATTTTTTAATTTCGCCGTAGTGCATAGCAAATTCCTCGGTCTGTGATTACAGGTGGAGAACTCTCTCCTTGATTTCCTGAGTTCTGCCCTGATTCCAGTATTGTGTGCCGATGTAACCGCAGGTACGTCTTGCAACGTTCATCTTGTCCTGGTCAGTGTTGCCGCAGTTGGGACATTTCCAGATAAGTTTTCCGTCGTCCTCAACAATGCTGATTTCACCATCCCAGCCACATTCCTGACAGTAGTCGCTCTTTGTGTTGAGTTCAGCATACATAATGTTGTCATAAATGTAGCGGATAATCTGAAGCACTGCTTCAAGGTTGTTCTGCATATCGGGCACTTCAACGTAACTGATTGCACCACCTGAAGAAAGGTGCTGGAACTGAGCCTCAAACTCAAGTTTCTCAAACGCGTTGATGTCCTCTGTTACGTGAACGTGATAACTGTTTGTGATGTAACCCTTGTCTGTAACACCCTCAACAATGCCAAAACGCTTCTGCAAGCATTTTGCAAACTTGTAAGTTGTGCTTTCAAGCGGAGTGCCGTAGATGCCGAAACCGATTGTTGTCTCTGCTTTCCAACGGTTACAAGCATCGTTCATATATTTCATTACCTGAAGTGCAAACGGTGTAGCGGAGGGGTCAGTGTGACTCTTTCCGGTCATATATTTAACGCATTCGTAAAGACCGGCGTAGCCGAGCGAAATTGTTGAGTAACCGCCAACAAGGAGTTTGTCAATTGTTTCGCCTTTCTTGAGTCTTGCGCAAGCACCGTACTGCCAGAGAATCGGAGCAACGTCGGACAATGTGCCCTTGAGACGCTCGTGTCTGCACATAAGAGCGCGGTAGCAAAGGTCAAGACGCTCGTCAAAAATCTTCCAGAATTTATCAATGCTGCCTGCGGAAGAAAGTGCGATGTCAACAAGGTTGAGTGTAACAACGCCCTGATTGAATCTGCCGTAGAATTTGTAGTTTCCGTTTTCATCCTTCCACGGAGAAAGATTACTGCGGCAACCCATTACGGGGAAGCAGTTGCCCTCTTTGAATTCCTTCATCTTCTTTTCGGAGATGTAGTCGGGCACCATTCTCTTTGCTGTACATTTAGCAGCAAGTTTTGTAAGGTAATAATATTTTGAATCCTCGTGGATGTTGTCCTCTTCAAGAACATAAATGAGTTTCGGGAATGCGGGAGTTACCCACACGCCGTTTTCATTCTTAACGCCTCTGTATCTCTGGATAAGGCATTCTTCAATAACAAGTGCAAGGTCAGCCTTTTCCTGCTCGTTCTTTGCTTCGTTGAGGTACATAAACACGGTTACAAAAGGAGCCTGACCGTTTGTTGTGAGCAATGTTACAACCTGATACTGAATTGTCTGCACACCTCTGCGTACTTCCTCACGCAAACGCTTTTCAACAATGCTGTTGAGTTTGTCCTCGTCATAATTTACACCCATCAACTCAAACTCTTCCTGAACACTCTTGCGGATTTTTTCACGGCTGATCTGTACGAAAGGCGCAAGGTGTGAGAGAGAAATACTCTGACCGCCGTACTGGTTGGAAGCAACCTGAGCAACAATCTGTGTTGCAATATTGCAAGCGGTTGCAAAACTGTGCGGCTTTTCAATGAGAGTGCCCGTGATGACAGTGCCATTCTGGAGCATATCCTCAAGGTTTACAAGGTCACAGTTGTGCATGTGCTGCGCGTAGTAGTCAGTGTCGTGGAAGTGGATGATGCCTGCTTCGTGCGCTTCAACAATATCCCTCGGGAGAAGGATTCTGTTTGTGATGTCACGGCTTACTTCACCCGCCATATAGTCACGCTGAGTGCTGTTTACAACGGGGTTTTTGTTGGAGTTTTCCTGCTTTGCTTCCTCGTTGCTGCATTCAATAAGGCTGAGAATCTTGTCGTCAGTTGTGTTTGACTGACGGATAAGGCTTCTTGTGTAGCGGTATGTAATGTATCTTTTTGCAACTTCAAATGCGCCGTGCGCCATAATCTGCTGCTCAACCATATCCTGAATTTCCTCAACGGCAACAGAGCGTCCGAACTCGGTGCAAGCCAGTTCAACACTGTTTGCAATTCGGCGGATTTGCATGGGCGTCATGCGTTCTTCTTCGTTTACAACGTCGTTTGCTTTGGTGATAGCCGCAATAATTTTTGTGATGTCAAAAATCATTTCCGAGCCGTTTCTTTTGATAATTTTCATACCCGTTTCCTCCTGTAAAATGTCCACAAATGCTAGTATAATAAGGTTTTTTGATAAAAATTAAAACATAAATCTTGTACTCGTTTTTATATTTTAGCACTAGATATTGTGATTGTCAATAGCCTGTACACATTTTAGTCACAATATTTATTATTTTGAGAAATTTTGAGCACAATTAGTAGTGAAAGGAGATGCAAAAATGATACACAGTGACACAATAAAACTTCTCAGGGAGTGCAACGCAGGGATTAAAATGGGCGTTGCGTCAATCGATGACGTTGTTGACAGAGTCAGGGATTCCGATATGTACGCAATCCTCAACAAAAGCCGTGATGACCACAACAAGTTGGGCAGCCTTACCCGTCAGCTTCTCAATGATTACGATGATTCGGGCAAAGAGCCAAACCCGATTGTAAAGGGAATGTCAAAGGTTAAGACAACATTCAGGCTCAGCGTAAGCGATACTGATTGCGCAGTTGCTGATTTGATGACGGACGGCTGCAATATGGGTGTCAAATCTCTGAGCAAATATCTCAATCAGTATCCTGCGGCAGAAGAGCGGGTCAAGGATATTGCAAAGAAACTGATTAAAATTGAAGAACAACTGAGCGTTGATATGCGGAAGTATCTTTAAAAACAAACAAGGGCAGGGAATTAACCCTGCCCCCATTTTATTGGAATTCAGTTAGTTGCATCCGCAACCGCAGCCGCAGTTGCCACCGCTTCTCTCACAGCCGTTGTTGTTGAAAACAAGGAGAAGAACAACAAGGATAAGCGCCCAGGTGCAACTGTTTTCGCCGAATAAATTACACATAAATCAAAGCCCTCCTTTCTGCTTTACATTCATATTCTATGACAAGGAGGGGATAGTGGTTACAAAAAAAGAGCCGATTTAAACCGACTCTTTTCATTGTTAAAAAATATAAATGTTGTGGTAATCTTTAAGGTATGCACCTGTAAGGAAACCGCAAAGGTCAAATGAGTAGCAACCATCAGAAATTCTGCCGGTATTTACAACCCATACATAGTTGTTGTCAATAATAGTATATTCTGTTGAGCGGTATTCCTTACCGTCAACGGAAACCTTGATTTCATTGAAAGCGCCGGGCTTTGTTGTGACGTAGCAGATTGTGTCCGCTGATGAGGTGTCAAACGAAACGCTGATAATATGGTCGCTTTTTGAGTATTCGTAATAGTAGTAGTTTCTTGAATACTTTGATGATTCGGCGTTTCTCACGTCAAAGCAGTACGCAGTGTCCGCTTTCGGCTCGCTTATTGTAAGTTCCCACACATAATTGTCGCCAACCTTAATCGGCTCTGCGCAGGTGACAATGCTTGATGAGCAGTCATTTGCAAGTGAAAGTTTGATTCGGTTGATTGAATCTGTTGCGGGGGTTGTGACGTGGAAAATGAGTTTGTCGTCAACAATCGTGTGCTTTACGTCTGTGATAACCGCATCGTTGTCGGGCAGGAATACGTTGTAGGTGAAAGATTCACTGACAAGGTATTCGGAATTTACAAGGGGATAGAATCTGTAAATTCCTGCTTCGGTCGGTGCGGCCATTGTAATTGTCCAGATGTAACTGTCCTCGGTTTCAATGAAGTTTGTTGCGTAACCGAATTCGTAATTACCGCCGAATTGAGTTGCCATAATGCCACGCAGTGATGACAGGGACTTGTTTGTCTTGATAATGAAAGTGATTTCATCGTCAACGATTGACTGGTTGACGGATGTGATAACACCTTCCGAGAGCGTGTTTTCATAGTTTTTGATATGAACGGGATAGTAATCCTTTGAGTAGGATGACGTTGCAGTGTTGCGGTAGTCAATAAGGAAGTCAACGTCCTGCTCAGGAGCGTTCATTTCAATTGTCCATACATAGTTGTCGCCGCTTAAAGCGTAGTTGTCAGTTGACGCAATAACCGCGGTTGAAGCGTCTGCAAATGAAATTCTGACACCGTTGATGAAGTTGATTGCGGGAGTTGTGATTCTCACTGTCAGTTTCTCCTCGCTGATTGAGTAAGAAACGTCCTTGATTGTTGAGTGAACAATTCTGTTGTATGCGTCAATGGCTGTTCTGAAAGCGTTTTCGGAATAGTTGTCAGAGCCGGCAAGTCTGTAATTTACAGTTACCTTTGCTTCGCGCGGGGGGATTGAAGTTGAAACAGACCAGATGAATTCTTCTCCGACCTGAGTGCGCTGAGTTGTGTGGGTGACAACGTTTTCGTCAGCCGTTGCGATTGTTATTTTGAGTTTGTCAACGTCCGTTGTTGCGGGAGTTGAAATGTGGAGTGTGAGTTTTCCGTCCTCAATAAAGGGCTGAACCTTTGTGATATAAATTGACGGATCGGTGTATTTTGCGGAAATAATCTTTCCGCTGTTGTCGCACAAGTACCATTTCTGATTGTCATCACCGACGAACATGGTGTATGAAACCGGGAAATAGTTTGCTGCAGCACTGCCGAGTGAGCAGGTGAGTACGTTGCCCTGACTTTCCGCAAGTTCAAAAATGTATGAGCCGTCCTTTTGCTCGGTGATGTAGTAGAAAGTTCCCTCACCCTCTGCAAATCCGGGCGTTGTGCTGAAATCCGTTGCAGCGGTCAGTCTGTATCTGCCGTTTGAAACGTAGGAGATTGAAATTTTCTGTGCTGATTCAATATCCGTTGAATATGAGAGGACAAGAGAGGAGTTTGCGTCGCTTGTAACGCCAAGAGTGTAACCATTCTGTACGGATTTGATGATGTAAACTCCGTCTTTGATTGTCCTGTGATTTGTACCGTCAGCAATATTCTGCACGTAGAAGCATGTGCCGGTGCTTTCCTGACCGTAAAGGCCGTAGAATGAAGCGGTTACGGTTGCGGTATAAATTCCGTCTTCAAGCCCCGAAATAGTGATATGGTTTTTGGAAACGTTTTCGGTGAAAACTCTTTCACCGTCAGAGTTGTAAATTCTCACTCTGTATGAAGTTGCACCTTTCGGAGCAGTCCATTCAATGTCAATTTCAGAGTTTGTGGAATAAATTGTTTTGTCAAGTTTCGGCGGGTCAATGTATTCCGCGTAGTAGATGTTGTTACCTGCCGATGTTGAATGGTCGTAACCCGTTGTGTATTTCGGGGTTACGTAAGCGGCAATGTAATAGGTTGAAAGGCTGATTGTGCGGTATCTTACCGCACCGCCCCAGTTACCGTCAATGATTGTGACAGTCTTTGCTGATTCGTCAGCGGAAACAACAATTGCAACGTGGCTGTACGCAACATATTTTCCGTTGCGGATTGCGGGTGTGTAGTACGAATCGTTGTTGCTGTTTGCAAGCGGTTTGAAAAGCATAAGGTCGCCGGACTTCGGAATGTATCCGCTGATGTCCGTTGAAAAGTGGTACGCGCCAATGTCAACAAGTCCGTTGACTCCTGTTGTCCTGGGAATGATTGATGCGGGGATGTCTGCCTGATTTGCGCACCATGCAACGAAAGCGGCGCACCATGCAGTGCCGGGCACACCAAGCCACGCACCGTATTTGGTGCCGTTGTTTTCAGTGTAACCAACCTGGGTTTTGGCGATGCTTATAATATCATGCACCTGATTGCCTGTATTTTTATGTGTGTTAGGATAACCCGTACTGTACGCGTTTGCCTGTAAAATGGTCGCAGAAAATGCGGACAAACACAGGACAAGAACGAGTATCATACTGATAATTCTCTTTCTCATAAACTTCACCTTTCCGACCAAAATGCGGTGCATATACTCACCCCATTTTAATCTCATAACGAGGATTATACCATAATATATATAAATAATCAAGTTTTTTCTTGTTCAGGTGATTTAAGGCAGGGGGTCAGGAGTTGATTCATTATAATTTACAATGACAAATTTTGCATAATAATGTTGAAATTTTGCATAAAATGATGTAAAATAAAATTACAAAGAAAATGAAAAGGAGTCCGATAATTATGGATTTTCTCAGAAAATTGTGGCCCACACCCTTTAACATCAAGGAGAAGGACGTTGTTTCTTTCGTCATTCAGCTCATAATCTTTATCGTAGTCTGTGCTGTTGTTGGCTGGCTCATCGGCCTGCTTGCAAAGATTGCAATCATCGGCGTTATTTTCTCAATCGTTGGTGGCTTGATTGAACTTTACGGTTTCATCGGCATCATTCTCTGTATTCTCAAATTCATTGGCGCAGTGAAATAATATTCATTAAAGAATAAAAGCCTTGGAGGCGTTGTGCTTCCAGGGCTTTTTGTTTTGTTATTTGAATGCGATGTACTGATAACGGTAACCCACAGTATTCATACACGGGCAGTAATTGTTGTATATGGGATTGTTGGGTGTGTTGGTGATGGTGAATGCGTTTTCATCAAGATAAATTCCGGGTGATGAATACCACGAGGTTGAAAATCCGCCGTAAGAATAAACTCTGTCATTTGCGGCATCATACACGGACCACGGAATAAGGTTTGCGTAAATGATGAGAAATGTAGGTGTAAAGTCAAGTTTGATGACTCTTGTGTTTGCACCGTCACCCTGATAAGTACCCAACCTGAATGGCGCGTTCCATTTTTCTCTTTCTTCTGCAGTTACGTGGATTACAGCGTCCTCAATGTGACCGCCGACAGTCTGGTCAAGCGTTTCGTTATCATAATTGAAATCTGCTCTTTTCGGTTTGTCCGACCCGTCCCAGAGGTTGAGCGCGAGTTTCGGAGTCTTATAATTGCTGGACATAAACAAATCTCCTTTCAGAATAGTTATTGATTTTCAAACAGGTCAAATCGAAGCCCCATCTTGTCAAGTGTGCCGAAGCTCAGATCAAGGGCATCAAAACTGTCCCAGTCAAACTCACTGAATCCTGTGTCAATTTCAAGATTTGACGGCACAATGTCCTCAATCACGTTCAATTCTTCCGCAATTCTTATTATGTCATCTGCTTCAACAAGGTCGGGGAATATGATGCGTTCATTTTCAAAATCTTCGGTGAAATTGTCGGAAACTCCCATCAGCGTCAGTTGACGGCGGATGTCGTTGACTGAAAAATCGTTGTTGTCAAGCGTCATATAAAGCAAAAGTCTTTCACGTCTTTCGTCAACCGATAAGTCAGAATGATAACGCTCAGTCAATTCTTCAAATCTGTCAAGTCCGTAACTCTGTGCGGTGCTGATAAAATTTTCCCGCAGAGCAATCCGCAGTTTGTCGTGCAGTTTTTCAAGTTGTGTTGCATACACTGTAAGTTCGTGCATTACAAGTGAATCGTCATCAAGACTGTAAATTCCAAGCGGAGCGAGCATATCTTTCATCTGTGTTAAAACGGACATTCCGCACCTCCTAAATAAGTTCAGAAATAATCATATTTACCGGAGCAAGTTTTGATGATGACGGCACGGTGTAGTCATTCTGTGGTGCAATAACCTTGTAGTTTCCAACGCCGTCAATGTTGCAGAGCAAAGCGTGCAAATCTTTAAGGTAGAGCGTTTTGCCAATGCCGATTGAGTTTATAAACTCCGTTACCGCATCGCTTACGGTGCTGATAACTTCCGCTATATCAAACCCCATCTTTGCACTGACGGCAATTTTAATCGGGATGAAAATCTGCTGCGCGGCATAGACCATAACGTCTGTGCCAACCTCTCTTGCGCTTTCAATCATCTGTGTCACTTCGTCAATTACCTGCTGAGACGGAGTTGTGTTTGATGATGAAAAAACCGCAACGTCAACTGTGCCTCTGCCACGCTTCCTGACAATTACGTTTGCGTCACCGATTTCCTTGTGACGCAGTGCAACTTCGCGGTAAAATGCGGCGTTTGCACCGTTTGAAATGTCGGAGTAAGTATTCTTTATTCTTTCTCTGAGTGATTCATCATCTTCAACGTCGCATCCACCCGTGAATTCATTCTCATTTTCTGCTGATATGATTCCCTGCGGTGCGGTAACCATAACGGTCACAGTCTTTGCCGCTGCGTTGTATTCCTTGCCGGTTGCCTCTGCCTGAGCGGGGACAGTCACACTCAATTCTCCTGCGGCAAGGGTTGCGTCCTGCGTTGTGATAAATCGTTTTGCATTGTTGCCGACAGTTGAGCAGATTGTGCCTGACGGAATTGAAATGTCTGACAAGGATTCCGTCTCTCTGTAAAATGTGATTTCACCCGTTGCCCTGTAAGCGGATTTTCTTTCAATTGCTTTCTGCTGTGCGTGGAGGTCAAGATATTCTCCGTCAGCCGTCTGCGGAAATGTCTGACGCAGCAACCAGTCGCATTTTGAATAAAGCGCAAAAATCTGTCCCGCAACAACTTTCAATCTTATTCCTATGTCCGATGCGTCATCGGGATTGATTCCCGACAATGAGCGGAAATGATTTTTCATATTTTCAAGAATTTCATTAAAATCGGTCATATAGTGAATTTAACCTCCTTTTCTGTGTTGGTGACCGCAGTGATTGTGATTGAGATTTTCTCCCCGGATTCAACCTCCGCTTTGGTCACACGCAATTTTGATGAGAGGGGAGCGAGTGCCTGCTGAGCAAAAAGAAAAGCGAGTCTGTCAGCATTCTCCCTGCTTTCAGGGTTGATTTCAGCAAAACGGCTGCCAAAGTTTTTGTCGTGCAGAAAAGCACCTTTCGGCACGCGCAGGCGAAGAAAAGCCTGTTGCAACAATTCCGTTTCGTCAGTAATCATTACGGGCATACCGCAGTCATCGGTTGCCCAGTCGCCATCAGAAATTTTTATATCCATAAAATCCCCCTTACTATAAATTTTCAAACGCTCCGGCACTGATTATGCCAAACGTTGTGATGTTGCCGTCTTTGTCAATTGTCACCGAGTTGTTAAGCACAATTGAGCCGTCATTTTTCAGCACCATATTTGCACCACCGCGTGAAAAAATGCGTATCTCACCCGCGTTTATCATTGATGATTTTTTCATCTCCACCCCTGCGCAGACGGTTTTGTTGCCACAAGTCAGAAGCAGCACGTCGCAGTTTTCTTCGGGAAAGAATTCAATTCCGTTTGGTGCGTAGAAGACAACGCCTCTTTTTTCGGACGATGAAACAGCGGCAACAACGTCATCCGTCGCAATTGAAAGTGTGCCGATTTCAGCGTTGTTTTCCTGTGATGAGACTGTGCTCTGAGCAAGTTTTTTTGATAACCACATATTAAAACTCCTTTCTCATTACAATACTGCCAGATTTTCATCGGGGCAGAGTGTGATGTTTGAAAATGCACCCGATGGTTTGAAGATAAATGAGCATTCCTTGATTTTCAAGCCCTTGAAATCTCCAAGCAATCCGTCGCTGAAATCAGCGGATGAGTACAGTTTTGTTATGCACATATCAGGCACGCGCAGGGTGATTTCAAATGATTCAGCCTTTGATTTCTGTATTGTGCTTTTAATGCGGTATTCGTTGAATTCGGGTGCGTTTGAGGAAAGATTGAGCAGTCTGCGGCGGATGATACCCCGTGCGATTGCGTCGTCATTCGGGCAGGTGTAAATGTAGTCGCTGTAAGAAGCAAGTTTATAAGTGACATGTGACAAGATGCCGTAACGCTGACGTCTGACCTGTGCCGATGTGAATTTGATTCCGCCGCTTGAAGTGTTGGAAAAAACGTAATGCTCATTTTCGCGGATTTTCCTTGCGTCAAGAAATCCGTCCTCAGTTATAAGGGGATTTACTTTCAGCACACTGTGGCAGAAATTCTCAACAACTTCCCATTCGCTGACACCTTTCTTGACCGTAAAGTCGCAATTGCAAACTCCGTTGTCACCAAGAAAACCCTTGATACCGTAGGGTTTTGCGTGCTTTGAAAAAATATCCGCAAGTGACGGCGTGTGATACGTTGCGGGGATTGCTTCGTTGTCAATGAGCAGTGCGCTGTGACTTCGTGCATTGATTTTCAGCGTGCATCCGCTGGACGAATATCCCGCAATCTGCTCATCAACAATGCCTGAAAAAACAACTCTGCCGTCAATGCAAACTTCAATGTCCGCCAATTCGTCCGTCGGGTTAAGGCAGGGGAGAGTGAGCGAAAGCGCGTCTGACGGTGTGTCAACTGCCGAGTGAATTTCAGCGCCGACAGGCTTCGGCAAACGCACCTTGTTGCCCTTTATGTCCGTTGCGTTGATTTCAAACTTCATCGGATTCTCACCACTTCTCCTTCCTCCACTTCCCACGGTGACGGAATGAACGGGTTGAGTGCCATAAGCGTTTCAATTTCCACTGAATGAACAGCGCTGATGTGCCAGAGATTCTGACCGTTTGACAAAACGATGTAGCACTTGTTTTCACTGTCGCTTTCAGGCTCTCCGATATCTTCAACAAAAGTGAATTCATACCGGATTGTGTTGTTTGATGGTTGTCCCAGCATATTGAGTTTTGTAAACATTGCGTTGCATGGCGCAATTCCCGAAATAAGCAACACTCCGCTTGTGTTTTGCTCAAACAATTTTTCAAGTTCACTGAATGTCCTGAACGCATCCTCACCGCTGAATGTTCCTTTACCGCTGATGGTTTTTGGCTGTCTGCCAAGGTTTTGCAGCACGCATCCGCCATAAAGCAGATTCAGTTCTTTAACCGTGTTTCTGGTTGAAAATGAAATTTCACTCGGGTTTGCCGGCCACACAAAATCCTTGAATCTCATATTTGAATTGTTCATAAAAATCACCCTTATTCGTTGTCGGTATTGAAACGCGTGGGATATCTGCGCAGGTCACGGCTTGCGTTTTCGGAAACAATCTGCAGCAACTCGTTTTCCGTTTCATAAGTAACGTTTTCGTTATCCGTCATATTCCGTGCCACCCCTTATCGTTTTCTTTGGAGAGATGAGACATATCTCACTCACACACTCCTGGTCACCGACAATCGTCGTTTTTATCTTGTAGGTTTTGCAGTCCGAAAAAATGATTGTTTTTTCGGGCATTTTTATTTTCACCGTTGCACCGCAGAGTGTTGTCAGGTCTTGCGCGGTGTAAACGTCAATGCTCTCAATCTGCAGATAGTGCCTGAATGAGCCAAGCGTTGTGCCGGCACTTTCACTTTCACCGTATTCGCAGATGAAATCATCATCACGTGTTGTGGTAATGTTGCATGTCTTTGCCCCTGCAACCGCCACTGAATTTATTTCAATGGCGATTTGACTCGGGAGCGGAAAAAGTTCACTCTGTGAAATGAGCATATTATCCCTCCGTTTCGTAAAATAAAGTTGTCAGGTCTGAGCGCACTTCAAAACTTCCTGTATCCCTGCTTGCGGTCAGTTTCTCGTATTTGACGCGCGTGATGACAAACCTTCCGTCTTTTTTGAGAATATCAATCGCACGGTCAAGTGTATCAAAGGTCAGCGCACTATCCATTGTAAACGGCACAAAAACCGCAACCTCAATTTCCAACATATATTTTTTCGGGTTGTCACCGATAAACTCCGTTGAAACAATTCGTCTGTCACTGCCAACTGTAACAGCAATCCTGCTGAGCGGATGAGCCTTTGCCTTGTTTGTGAAATTGCGTATCACCTTGATATTGTCACCGAGTTTTTCGCGGAGCAGGTCAAGCATCGCGTTGATTATGTCGTTTGATGATGTGAAACTCATTCCCATTCCACCACACTTCTCAGAATTGCCCAGATGTGAGTTATCTCATCGCCGAAAAAACAACGCTCCGCCCTTGTGATAACGAACTTTTCGTTTCCGCAGATGATAACAACGTCGTCAGCAATCTTCGTCAGGTCGTGATTTGACGGCCCGATGTAGAGATAATATCCCGTGTCAGAAATGCCGATGTCAGTGTGCTTTCCCTCAAGATACATTTTGTTCTTGTAACGCAGGGGCTGAATGATTGCGCGGTAGGGTTTGCTGTACCATCCGTCAGGAGTGTGCGCCACAACCGGTCTGCCAACGTCTGCAATAATTGAGTTAAAATTGAATTTTCTTTTCATCTAAACACCCCTGAAAAAGAAAGAGTCATCGTCAACAAGGTCGCTTATTGCATCAACGCCCATATCATACAGTGACTTTGCATTTTTGCAGATTGAGTCATAAGAGCGTGTCTGCGTCACGTCACCAACCGTGATGCTGTCAGCGGCGCCGTTAAGGTCTGCTGAGCGGATAAGGCATAACTGATAATAAGCAGTAGTGGCAATCGCGAAATAGATTCTTTCATCGTTTTTGTCAACGTTTGGCTTGAGCCTTTTTTCAATTGCCTTTGCACAGATTCCGCACAATGCAAGGTTGTCACGTGCGCTCTTGGCATCCATGCCGGAGATTTCACGCAGGTATAACAGTATTTTGTTGTAATTCATAGATGAGCCTCCTTGTTTTATGAAATTTCGGGGCAAGCGGTTGCCTGCCCCGATGGATGGACTAATAGGAAATTTTAGCGGAAGCGTCAGCAAAAATCTTTGCAAAGCCCGCAGTTGAGGTGATAGCAACTCTTTCAAGCTGGCGGTCAATGAGTTTGTCGTATTCAGTGGTGATGTCACCGCACTGCACCATTTCAAGTGCGCAGTTTTTGTCAAGGCCGATTACAACGTTGTCGCTGACTGCGCCTGTCTTGATGAGATTTGCACCAAGCGGAGTTACCATATTGCCTGTGCTCTGGAAGTTAAGACCTGCCACAGCGTCCTTCATTTCGGAAATGGTGAGAATACCCTCCGTTGTTGCCGGGGAAGCGATGATTGTTGTTAATGCGTAGGGGTCAAGGTGATTCCAGAGTTTGAGAAGGTCTGCGTAACAAACGGCATCCTTTGTGCCTGCAACAGTGCCGATAGCGTTGTTGTTACCGTCACCATTGAGAAGCACGTTGATTGCATCGTTGAGCTGGCAACGTGCGATGTATGCGCCAATCTGTTTGAGTGTCACGGTGAAAAG
>JAZQTF010000210.1:0-14968 GCA_045630445.1 Acutalibacteraceae bacterium | reverse complement strand
CATCCCCCCAACGACAATGGCTCCGCCCTTGACCCGTTCATATTTCCGACATTCCTCCAGAAAGCATATTAACAGGATTACAAAAGAAATACCCCTCGTCTTTTTGAGGGGTATTCAGTCATACATTTTTATTTAATTCTTGCAACGCCGCTGGTGATTGCCGCTTGTTTTACAGCCTGCGCAACTGCAGGGCCGACACGCTTATCAAAAGCGGCAGGGATTACATACTCTTCGCAAAGGTCGCTCTCACTTACAAGGTCAGCGATCGCCTTTGTTGCGGCAAGTTTCATCTCCTCGTTAATCTCACTTGCTCTCACGTCAAGCGCACCTCTGAAAATTCCGGGGAATGCAAGCACGTTATTAACCTGATTCGGAAAATCTGAGCGTCCTGTGCCAACAACTCTTGCGCCCGCTTTCAATGCGATTTCAGGCATAATCTCGGGAATCGGGTTTGCCATTGCGAAAACAATCGCATCGGAATTCATACTCTTTATCATATCCTCTGTCACAATGTCAGGAGATGATACGCCAACAAAAACGTCAGCGCCCTTCATCGCGTCAGCAAGCGTGCCTGTGATATTGTTTACGTTTGTAATCTGTGCAAGTTCTTTCTTTGCATCGTTGAGAGTTTCGTCCCCTCTTGCGATTATTCCCTTACGGTCACAGACGATGATTTTCTTTGCGCCCATATTGAGAAAATGCTTTACGATTGCCGCGCCTGCCGCACCCGCGCCCGACACTACGATTGTAATGTCTGCCATATTCTTTTTGACAAGTTTGAGCGCATTGATAAGCGCTGAACCAACAACGATTGCTGTGCCGTGCTGGTCATCGTGGAAAATCGGAATGTCGCAGATTTCCTTAAGTTTACGCTCAATTTCAAAGCATCTCGGTGCCGCAATATCCTCAAGGTTAATGCCGCCAAAACTGCCTGACAAGAGATAAACTGTGCGGACAATCTCATCAACGTCCTTTGACCTGATGCAAAGCGGGAATGCGTCAACATTTGCAAACTCCTTGAACAAAACGCATTTGCCCTCCATTACGGGCATTCCTGCCTCGGGGCCGATGTCACCAAGTCCAAGCACCGCAGTGCCGTCAGTAACAACGGCAACAAGATTCTGTCTACCCGTCAGTTCATATGACTTGTTGATGTCTTTCTGTATTTCAAGGCAGGGCTGTGCAACACCGGTGGTGTAAGCGAGCGAAAGTGCCTGCGCATCGTCAACTTTTGCTTTTGCAACAATTTCAAGTTTGCCTTTCCATTCATAGTGCTTTTCAAGCGACTGACTACCGATACTCATAATTTCCTCCTGATTAACAATACATTGCAATGTTGCTTCCAAGGACTTCAATGCCCTCACTTCTGGAAGTGTCCTCATAAACTTTTACAACGGCATCGTAACGAATCTGCTCCTTAACGTCACGCTTCCATTTGAGCATATCTGCTCCCTCAAAGTAAACAAAATGATATGCGGATTCAGTTTTGATAATCTCAACGTCGCCCTCCTTGCGGTTTACGTCAAAAATCCAACTGTCAATCTCATCAATCATATCGCCCTTTGAAATCTGATAATATGAGCCGCCGTCCTCATTCTTGTTTTCACTGTTATAGAATGACTCCGCAAGAGTAACGAAACTCTCCTTTGTCATTTCACCATTCATCCACTCATCCTTTGCCTTTGTCACACGGTCAAGAGCCTCCTGCTCCTTGCCGCTCTCAATGAGTGCTGTTGCGTACATAAAGTTGATTGTGTTATATTCCGCTCTTGCGCGGGGTGTAATCATATAAGCCATTGCGACAATGTATCCAAGGTCCTCATCGCCTGAATCAACGGCAAAATATTTCTTATCTCCCTCAACGCGACCTGCACTGAATACCCAGTCACGGAATTCATAGGCAACGTCCTGAAAATCGTAATAAGTGTAGTCAGTGCCCATACTTACTTCTTTCTGATACAACCCTGCGTCCTTTTGCTCCTGCGTCAAACCATTATAAATTGCCTGACACTGAGCCTTGAATTCTTCAACGGAGTCTGAGTTTGCAAGAATCTGTGACGCACGCTCTGTTGCGTCTGAAAGCGAACCTTCAACACCGGAATAAATCTCATAGAAAACAAAATCAACCGTATCGAACATATTTTTGTTCTTGTTATAATAATCCTCTATTTCCGCATCGGAGGGGTTTGTGTCGCCCGTAATCTTTGCGGTATAAGCCTGCATCATAAGATGCGCATAGTAAACGTCATAGAGCAAATCCGCCGTCATACCATAGCCGTAAGTTCCCGTGTAATAAAGTTCTGAGCCGTCACCGTAGGAGTCAGCAGTTTTCTTGATTTGCGCAAGTTGTGCTTCCATACTCTCAACATCTTCATCGTCAAGTTTGAAGCCTGCTTTTTCAGCCGCGGCATACATCGCATAAACCTCAGTTACATAACTGAGAGCCTCCGCATCGCTGAGAGTCTGACCTTCTTCAAGGTCTGCAGAAAGGAGATTGTAGAAGAAGTTGTACTCCGCGATTGAAACCCTGATGTCACCAACTTCAATCGCTGTGTAATACCTCTGTGAAAGTCCGTTTTCAAGTCCGATTGCCGTTGCGGGATACCAGTCGCCATCAATCTTGACAACAACCATATTATCCCTGAAAGAATTCTTTGTCACGCTTTCTGTGCCACCGTCAAGTTTTGCAGTCGGAGCGGATGCAAAAGTAACGTCAAAGCCGATAAGTCCTGCCTGTCCTATTTTTACCCCATAAGCATCGGCATACTTCTTTCTGACGGATTCTTCAAAATCCTTGTATTCAAAATTTTCAAGAGTCACCATAAAACCCTCGCCATACTGCGAATAAATGGTGTTATAAACGCCTTTGAAATAGGTGTCAAAATCACCTGCGATGTTGACGAATTTTGCTACGTCCTTATCGTAGAGCAAATCCTCCATCTTATCCGCATCGTTTTTGGTGATGCTTTCATAATAATTAAGTGCAATATTCTTTGTTGCAAAATCCGCGCCATCACGAATGAGCAGCAACGCAATCGTAATACAGAAAAGCACCGCAACAAGCGCGCCAAGCAAAATATACACGCCAATGCTTTTTTTCTCCTCTTTTTTATTCATTGGTTTATTGTTGAGTTTAGTTGCCACAATAACGCCTCCTTTTTATATTCTTCCCTATCATATTAATATACCGCAAAATTGCCGATATGTCAAAGATTTAATGTCGCGAATATGGGTATAATTTAATAAATACCGATTCACAGACCGCCGAAAATAAAAAGTGATTGAGAATTCCATAAAAATATGATATACTGACAAAATACGGTAAAAACAAATTCATCTTAGGAGTTGATTTTTTGACTGTTATAACCAAAGAACTTTGTCCGTCTGTACGCTCCTGCTTCATCAGGGCGGAGAGTTTCAAGATGTTCAGAATATCCGTAAATATGGCAGTGCCGCTCAGCAGGGAAACCGCGTCACAATACGCAGTTTTGTCCGCAATGTTGTCAAGGCTTTGCCACAAATACCCCGACCTTACCTCAATGAATCGCAGATTGAGTGAACTTTATGGTGCGGCGCTTACCGCAGACGTGCTCAAACACGGCGACTCCCAGATTGTGCGTCTTGGCATCACTGCTCTTGATGACCGCTTTGCACTTGAAAATGAGGAAATCTCAACACAGTGCGCAGAATTGCTTTGCGAGATTCTCACAAATCCGCTTCTGAGCAATTACTGTTTCCGTGAGGAGGACGTTGAGAGAGAAAAGAGAATTCTCCTTGAAATCCTTGACGCTGACGAAAGCGAAAAACGCATTTACGCGCAGAAAAAATGCATTGAATATATGTGCGGTGATGATGTTTACGGCATTGACAAACTCGGCACAAGGGAGCAGATAAACGCGCTCACAGCCCAATCCGTTTTTGAAGCATGGAAAACACTCCTTGCAAGAAGTGTTGTGCAAATCAACATTGTCGGCAACTGCGACGGAGAGAAGATTTCCGGTCTGTTTTCACAGGCTTTCAATGAGTTTGGCAGACAGAGTGCATTTGAACTTAAAACAAAAATGCATATCTGCAACCAGCCCACACGTGAATTTTCAGAAAAGCAGAGGGTTAACCAGAGCAAACTTGTGCTTGGTTACAGTATGGGCGTGCAAAACGAAAACGAAGATATGTCCGCTTACCGTGTAATGTGCGACCTTTTTGGCGGCAGTCCCCACTCAAAACTCTTCACAAACGTGCGTGAAAAACTCAGTTTGTGCTATTATTGCTCCGCCGCATTACGCAAGGAAAAAGGAATTATAATGGTGCAGAGTGGTATTCTTGCCGAAAACAAGGACACCGCACTTGCTGAAATTGCAAATCAGTTGCAGAAAATCCGCGATGGTGAATTTACAGAAGACGAATTCAACGCATCAATCAAAGGTCTTGTTGACTCTTTCAACTCCGTTTATGACTCACCTGAAACGCTTGACTCCTGGTGTATGTCGCAAATCAAGCGCAAGGATATTGTCACACCTGACCACACAATTTCAAAAATAAAAGCCGTAACCGCACAACAGGTGCAACAAGCGGCACAGACAGTTAAACTTGACACTGTATATTTCCTTCAGGGAGAGGAGGCAAAAGCAGATGCAGGAAATTCTTAACACTCAACTTGATGAAAGATATTATTGCGTCAAGCATTCAAGCGGTTTGACCGTTTACGTTATGCCAAAGGCAAACTACAAATCCTGCTGCGCTGTGTTTGGCACAAAGTACGGCTCCATTGACACAACATTCCGTAAAAACGGAAACGACGAATTCACCGTTGTGCCTGAAGGCATTGCCCACTTCCTTGAGCATAAACTTTTTGAAAGCGAGGAATTGGACGCATTTTCAAGATACGCTGAAACGGGCGCATCCGCAAACGCTTACACCTCATTTGACAAAACCTGCTACTACTTCACATGCACGGACAATTTTGACAAGTCCCTTGAAATATTGCTTGACTTTGTAACTTCTCCCTACTTCACAGAAAAGACGGTTGAGAAAGAGCAGGGCATCATTTCTCAGGAAATTCAGATGTATGATGACGTGCCGTCCTGGAGAGTTTTCTTCAACGTGCTTGGCGCGTTGTATCACAACCATCCCGTTAAAATTGACATTGCGGGCACAACGGAAAGCATCCGTAAAATTGACGCCGAGTTGCTCTACAAATGCTACAACACTTTTTATAATCTTCGCAATATGGTGTTGTGCGTTGCGGGTAACGTAAGCGTTGAGCAGGTAATGGCGGTTGTTGACAAAATCATCACAACCCCGGCAGACTTCTGCGACCTTGAGCGTCAGATGCCCGATGAGCCTGATGAAATCGTGACAGACCTTGTGAAAATTGAACTTGACGTCAAGTCCCCCGTTTTCACATTCGGATACAAGGACGAATGTAATGGTGAAAAAACGCTGAAAGAATTGCTTGAAATGCAGGTGCTTCTTGATGCGGTTGCAGGCCCGTCATCAGAACTTTACAAGAAACTGTTTGATATGAAACTTATCAACGACGGTTTCGGTTGCGAATACTTTACCGGCAACGGCTATGCCGCAATTCTTTTCCAGGGTGAATCCGCTGACCCTGAATCAGTTGCAAAGGAAATCAAGGCCGAAATTGAACGTTTGCAGAAAAAAGGAATTGACGAGGACGCATTCAACGGCGCAAGAAAACTCCTCTACGGCAGAGCGATAATGAGTCTCAACGACGTTGACTACATCGCAAACGAAATGGTAAGTTGCCATTTTGACCGTTACGGATTGTTTGAGCCGATTGAGATTTACCGCTCAATGACTCTTTCCGCAGTGCAGAAAAGGCTTGAAACTGCGTTTGATTCAAACCGTGCCGCACTTTCAATCGTTGCTCCGATAAACAAATCAGAATAAAAAAACAGAACGTTGCGTTGAAAATAACGCAACGTTTTTTGTTACACATCATCCGAGCCTTGCTCCGCAAGTCCCACCTTCTCCTCAAGGGGAAGGCTTATTGTCCTTCATTTCGATTATTTCGTAATAAAAATGGAACGACAGGCAGGTCATTCCCTACGAACAACCCCACAATAACATCGTAGGGGCGGCCATTGGCCGTCAGTTAATATTACGTCCAGTTCATATCCCTCCACCTCGTCGTCACAAACTACGCTTGTTATTGTATCCCACCACCAACCTGACGGTTGGTCCCCCTCCCTTTAAGGCAAGGGAGGCTGACGGGGCGTCGGGATACCGCCACCTGCAAATGATTTTAGTTTTGTTCGTAAGAAACAATCTGCATACTGTTCCGCAATAATTTGTGAAAATGTTACACCTCATCCGTCACCCTGCGGTTGACACCTTCCCCTCAAGGGGAAGGCTTTTTTTATACGTAGTCTGCTCTGTTTACTTTACAAAGCGTTCTCCCATTGTCACTGACTTTTCAGCATCCGTTATCAGGCAAATAAAAACACCTGCCAAAAATCAGCAGGTGTTTGTTTTATTGTTGGTCAGAGATTATTAGAACCACGGGAACCACGGATTGAAGAAACCTCTTCTTGTTGTGGTTGTTCTCTTTGTTGTGGTTGTTGTAGCCTTTGTAGTTGTTGTGGTTGTAGGCGCCTTTGTAGTAGTTGTTGTGGGAGCCTTTGTAGTAGTTGTAGTTGTAGCCTTAGTTGTAGTTGTTGTCGGAGCCTTTGTTGTTGTGGTTGTAGTAGCCTTAGTTGTTGTAGTTGTTGTAGCCTTTGTTGTAGTTGTAGTAGCCTTAGTTGTAGTTGTTGTAGCCTTTGTTGTAGTTGTTGTTGTAGTTGTCGGCTCTTCAACCTCTACGTCCTTATCGTTACCGGTTGTTCTGAACCAGAATTCGAGCATAAGTTCTGTCTGGTCGATTGTGGAAGCAGCGTTGTTGTAGCTGATGCCGTCGCCACCATTCCAAACGTGAGCGTAGATACCGTCGAGTTCATTTACAACGTATCTTTCCATGATAACATCACCGTTTGCATCGTAGTGCTCATAGTGGATGTATGTGAAAGTTGTTGTCTGCTTGTCGGAATCGCCTCTGATGGAACTGTTGAGCTTACCATCGTCTGCCAAGTCGTTGAAAGTACCGAACTGAGTCATAATCTGGTAAGAGTTAACTACGTTTACAGTTGTATCATACATTCCGTGGAATGTGATGATCGGAATAACGTGAGCCTTTGAACCAGCTGCGGAGTAAGCGGATCTACCTGTGGATGTCGGAGAGTTGGAAGAACCAGCAACCATTGCTGCTGCGTAAGTCATCATGTTACAGCTGTTGTACATCAAACCGGAAGTAACAGATGCTGCTGCGAAAACGTCCGGGTAGCAGAGAGCCAATGTGGAAGCCATTGCGCCACCTGCGGAGAAGCCGCAAACGAATACCTGATCGTCATCGATTGAGTACTGGGACTTAACCTGGTTAACCATATTAACGATCATCTTCGGCTCTGTGGAATTTCTGGATGTTGATGAGAAGAAGCTCCAGCACATGATAACCTGACGAGTTACTGCCTGCTGCGGATAGATAACGATGAAGTTGTACTTCTCAGCCATTTTGTTGAGCTTTGTGGAAGTTGCGAACTGGGAAGCTGTCTGAGAGCAACCGTGGAGCGCAACTACAAGCGGAACTTCTGTTCCTGCTTTATAAGTTGACGGAACGTAACGGAGGTACTGCTGATTGATTTTATAAGTTACTGTCTTAAAGGAACTTGCTGCAGAACCTGTTGTTGTCGGGATAATGAACAATGCTGTCGCGATCATAAGCGCGAGAACCATTGCCAAGATTTTTGTTATTTTTGAATTCTTCCTGAACATAATATAAACTCCTCCAACTTGTTTTTTGTGCGGTTTATGCATTTCGCACAACTTTTCTTTCATTTGCTGATTAAATAATAGCACTTCTACCTATCTGAGTCAACGAAATTCAAGCGTTAGTTGACACAATCTACATTTTTTATAAAATATTGGAAGTAAAATTGTTTATTATGCACAAAGAAAAAGTCAAAAATCGGCCCAAAATTTCTCGTACATGTACTACAGCGTACACCATAGTCTTATTTCACTATTTTTTATTGCACAAAGGGTTTGTTTTTTTGTGAATATTTGCTATAATGACATAGTTAAGTTTGCACAAAGGAGGGTTGTCCAATGGTCAGAATCACAACAAGCACCGCAAAGCAGCTGCTCTGGGTTTCAATTCCGTCAATCTGGGCAATTGCCTCTATTATAATAGGAAAGTGGGGTCACTTAAGCGCAGCGTTTATTCCGCGGATTTTGATTTATGCCGCATTGATTACGCTGTGCGTTGTGGCGGTGCGTAACTGTGGCAGGTTAAAGTTAAGATTTTCACCCGTAATTCCGGTGATACTTGTTTTCAGCGCGATTGTGCTGCAATACATCGGCAACACTCCGCAGTATGATGAAACACTGTACTTTTACAAGGCAATCGTTTCCGCTAATGAGTTTGATTTTTCATTCAGCAGTATTCTGGCTCTCGCGTGGCACAAACACCCGATGATTCCCTATGCGTTTTTCATAACCGCAGGTCAGGTTGTTTTCGGCGGTTACGCGACGGTGATTGTGCAAAACCTTATAATATCCCTTGTAAGCATTTTCTGCGTATATAAATCAATCCTTTTCTACACGGGTGAGAAAACCGCAAAAAGCAGAGTATTCAGCGCGATAGGGTCAGCGGTGTTTGCACTCTCCCCGACCTTTATAACAAACTGTCTTTGTCTTAATTCGGATTTCCCGATTCTTGCGTTTGCACCGATATTCATCTGTGCTCTTGTTTACAACAAAAGAATCATTGCGTTTGTTTCCGCGTTGTGCCTGATGTTTTCAAAACTTCCCGGTACGGCAATCGGAATCATCATAATCGTATGCGTATTGTTTTTTGAAATTGTGCAAAGGAAAGAAACCATCGCAAAGATTATCAAAAACAGAATCTGCCTTATCATCCCGCTTGTTATCGTTATTGTTTACTTCATCTTCTTCCTTGAAATCTGGGCGGATTCATTCCTCGTATCAGCACAGACGAGCGACGTGCCGAACTGTTTTACATTTGATTTGAGATACATCACAATCAAACTGGCACAGATTTTTGTTTTGCAGTATAACTGGATTCTGACCGCAGTGATTATAATCGGCGGCATTTTCCTGATTATCAAAAAACGCAGAAGCATTACGTTGAAAAGCATCATCGCATCAAGCCCTGTAACGCTTGCGGTTATCGTTTCATTTGTTGCTTACCTTTTCTACTGCGTCGCTTACGTAACCCACGCGCACGTACGTTACAACAACCTCACAACGCTCTGCCTTGCGTTGTTTGCAACGGTCATTATATGGCGTTGTTTTAATATATATATAATTAGGTATGCAATTCTGTCGGTAATTTCACTGCTTTTGCTCTCCTCTTTCTTTGCAAACAGCGACTTTATTTCAAACCGACTTTTTGCATCATACGATTTTTCAGGCAACGAAATCATCAACACCCACTCTTTCGCATGGGAAACAACAACGCCCGACATCACGGATTCCGTTGTTTACAACTCAAAGTTTATTAAACTCAACTCTCTTTACCGACAGATTCATCGCGAGTTGAAGATTACAACGCAGGACAACATTATCTTTTTCAATTTCAGCAAATGGAAGATTGACCTTGCGGATTCGTGGAAAGACGGCGCATTGTGCTACGATAATCAGGCTCACGAAAGAATCGTAACTCTCTACCGCGAAAGCGGCTACGATATGCCGAAGTGTTACTATATTGCCGAGCAACACATCAGCGGCAACCACAACGCGTTTGAAAACCAATACTACATTGATGAAACAATTGCAAATCCCGACCTTTTACCCGATGACGCAATCATCATTCTTTTCCCGTGGCAGAGCGATAAAATTGAACTTTTCACCTGCTACACAATCGTTGAGAAAACAACGGTTGAATACGGTGGCTTTGACGCCGTATGCTTCAGAGTTTCAAAATAGGAGAATCATATTATGATAAAAATCGGAAGCCTTACAATTGACTCCCCCGTTGCACTTGCTCCGATGGCAGGTGTTGCTGACCGCGCTTTCCGCGAATTGTGCGTCCAACACGGCGCAGGTTACGTTGTGACCGAACTTATCAGCGCAAAGGGTATCAGCCGTGGGGATAAAGGCTCAAAAGAATTGTTACAACTTGGCGAAAATGAGCACCCCTGCGCTATTCAGCTTTTTGGCGATGAGCCTGACACAATGGCGGATGCAGCGGTCAAAGCACTCCCCTACAAGCCCGAAGTAATTGACATCAATATGGGTTGCCCCGCACCGAAAGTGTCGGGTCACGGAAGCGGAAGCGCTCTTATGAAAACGCCCGACCTTGCGTACGAAATTGTAAAACAGGTTGTTGACGCTGTGCCACTCCCTGTCACCGTCAAAATCCGAGCGGGATGGGACGAAAACTCAATCAACGCAACCGAAATTGCCACCCTTTGTGAAAAAGCGGGCGCAGCAGCAATCGCTGTCCACGGCAGGACAAAAAAGCAAATGTACACCCCGCCCGTAAATCTTGACGTAATCAGGGCGGTCAAGGAATGTGTATCAATTCCCGTAATCGGAAACGGCGACATCTGCTCCGCTTATGACGCAAAAAGAATGTTTGAATACACCGGCTGCGATATGGTAATGGTTGGCAGAGGCGCTATGGGTAACCCCTGGATTTTTGATGAAATCATCAATTATCTCAAAGATGGCACAATTCCGACTCCTGTCACACTCCCCGAAAGAATGGCAACAATGCTTGCCCATATTGAAAAACTCTGCCGGTACAAAGGCGAATTTATCGGTATGCGTGAAGCGCGCAAACACACCGCATGGTATATGAAAGGTCTGCGCGGCGCGGCAGAATACCGCAGGCAATCCTCCTACCTGAGCACTTTTGACGACATCAAAGCGTTGGCAGAAAAGGTAATCAAAGACAATATGCAAGGATAGGTATTGATTTTTAATAAAATGTATGGTATGATACGTATGTTAGTTATAAAATATCTTTTTGACATATATTGGAGGAAATGAAATGAAATACGAAAAGCCTGAAATGAGAATGTTTGAGTTTGAAGTTGAGGACATCATCACAACAAGTTCCAACACAACAACCACAACAACCGCTCCGACTACAACAACCCCCGTCAACGTCTATGACGGAAACTTTGACATTTTTGTTCTTTAATCAATAAGGCATTCAGGACTGTTGCTTTTTTCAACAGTCCTTTTGTTTTGCCATAATTTACCGTTTCACCGCCCTGTTCCGCCAATTTTCTCGCCCGCGATGATTTATCATAAAAACAAGATTTATAAAATCTTCTGAATAAATTGTCAGATAAGGACGAATAATAAGGAGGAAGTCAGATGTCGGTTAACATTGAAGGCTCAAACGAAATACTTATTGCGTATCTTGTGGGTGAGATTGACCACCACTGCGCCGCGGATATCAGGAGAAAGATTGACAGCGCTGTCAACGAATACACTCCGTCACTGCTTGTGCTTGATTTCAGCGACGTCAGTTTTATGGACAGTTCGGGAATCGGGCTTGTGATGGGCAGATACAAACTGATTCACGCACTGGGAGGGTCACTGCACGTTGTCAATGTGTCCGAGCAGGCGTATAAAGTGATGAGTCTTGCCGGTCTTGAAAACCTTGCAACAATAAGCAAAGCGGAATAAACGGAGGTACAAAATGAAAAAGTCAAACGAAATGAAACTAACAATTGAAAGCCGCTCCTCAAACGAGGGGTTTGCAAGGGTTGCGGTTGCGGCGTTTGTGTCACAACTTGACCCGACGATTGAGGAAATCAATGATATCCGCACATGCGTCAGCGAGGCGGTCACAAACTGCATTGTCCACGCGTACAAAGAAACACTCGGCAAAATTTACATAACGGTGTCAATCTCCGAAGATTCACTGGTAACTGTTAAAATCCGTGACAAAGGTTGCGGAATACCGGATGTAAAACAAGCAATGCAACCACTTTTCACAACCGGCGGCAGTGAGCGTGCGGGGCTTGGTTTTGCGGTTATGGAAAGTTTCAGCGACAAAATAAACGTGCGCTCAAAATGCGGTCAGGGTACAACTGTCACAATCTGCAAAAAAATCCGTCAGCGTGTCAGATATGCTTAAAGAGCGCAGCAGTCTTGCCGAGGACAACCTTGGGCTTGTGCATACGTGCGCAAAAAAATTCTGCGGCAGAGGGATTGAGTATGATGACCTTTTTCAAGCAGGTTGTCTTGGGCTTGTGAAAGCGTCGAACGGTTTTGATGAAAGTCTTGGCTTTGCTTTTTCAACTTACGCAATCCCGTCAATCCTTGGTGAAATCCGCCGGCTTTTCAGGGATGGTGGCGCAGTCAAGGTCAGCAGAGCATTAAAAGAGCAATCACGATTTGCACAAAAAGAAAAAGAAAGACTGACAAATGAACTCGGTTATGAGCCGAGTCTGTCACAACTTGCAACTGTGCTTGACGTGGACGTTGCGCAGGTTGCGGAAATTCTTTGCGCATCACGTCCTCCCCTCTCCCTTACAGCAAACCCTGACAACGATGCAGACGGACAGATTGACGTACCCGTGCCGTCACCCGAGGATGAACTTTCCGACAGTTTATTTATTGATTCCCTGCTCAGCACCCTTGACCCGAAGGACAAAACTCTCATCAATCTTCGGTATTTCAAAGGTCTGACGCAGAGCAAAACCGCACAGATTCTCGGAATGTCGCAAGTGCAGGTTTCACGCAGAGAAAAAGCGTTGCTGCTGTTTATGCGAAACAAAGCAAACACCTGAACTTGTCCGCACATTTTGCCCCTACCGCAACGGATAGGGGCTTTTTCTTTTGAGACACTATACATTTAGTATAAATTTCTATACATTTTACACAACTTTCGGTCTAAAAAACTTGACATTTATGCAAAATGGCTATAAAATGTATTAGATAGCACCTTGGTCAGTGCTGTTTATATAAAATTCCTATATATCTTATTTTTCTCATTTTGCTGATATAGAATTTTAGAACTTTGAAAATTTAAAAAGGAGGTATGACCATGTGGTATTTGTATATCATAATTGGTGTTGCAGCAATCATTCTGGGCGTAATCATCGGTTTCATTGCAGGTAGAACTTACCGCAGAAACGCCACAGAAAACACTATTGCTACCGCCAGGCAGGAGGCTGCGCGTATTGTTACCGCCGCTGTGACTGAGGCTGAAACAAAGAAGAAAGAAACTCTTCTTGAAGCCAAGGACGAAATCCACCGTCTTCGTACCGAAGCCGACAAGGAACTTCGTGAACGCAGAAGTGAAGTGCAGAGACAGGAACGCAGACTTGTGCAGAAGGAAGAAAACATCGACAAGAAACTTGAAAATCTTGAAACAAAGGAAGAAAACCTTAACAAGAAACTCAAGAATGTTGAGGAAAAACTCGCAGAGGTTGACACCATCAAAAAGAGTCAGTTTGAAATGCTTGAAAAGATTTCAGGCTACACAAAGGAGCAGGCAAAGGATTACTTGCTCAAAACTCTTGAAGATGAACTCGTTCACGAAAAGGCTGCAAAAATCATGGAATATGACCAAAAACTCCATGAGGAAGCAGACGAAAAGGCTAAACAGATTATCTCCTGCGCTATTCAGCGCTGTGCTGCAGGACACGCCGCAGAGGCTACCGTGTCCGTAATTCCGCTCCCCGACGATGAACTCAAAGGCAGAATCATCGGCCGTGAGGGACGTAACATCCGTACTCTTGAAAGTATGACGGGCGTTGATCTCATCATTGACGACACACCCGAAGCAATCACAATCTCAAGTTTTGACCCCGTCAGACGTGAGGTTGCACGAATCACTATTGAAAGGCTTATTGCCGACGGCAGAATTCACCCCGCAAGAATTGAAGAAATGTTTGAAAAGGCTCAGAAAGAAGTTGAGCACACAATCAAGCAGGAGGGTGAACGCGCTGTAATTGAAGCAGGAATCAACGGTATCCACCCCGAACTCATTAAACTTCTCGGACGTCTTAAATACCGAACAAGTTTCGGTCAGAACGTCCTCAACCACTCTCTTGAAGTTTCCTACATAGCAGGACTTATTGCTGCTGAACTCGGTGCTGACGTAACAATGGCACGCAGAGCAGGTTTGCTTCACGATATTGGTAAATCAATTGACCATCAGCACGAGGGCTCACACATTGAACTCGGTGTTGAGCAGGCTCGTAAATACAAGGAGAGCGAAGGCGTTATCCACGCAATCCACGCTCACCACGGCGACGTTGAGGCAAAGACAGTTGTTGCTTGCATTGTTCAGGCGGCTGACGCAATCTCTGCCGCAAGACCCGGTGCAAGACGTGAAAACGTTCAGAATTACATCAAGCGTCTTGAAAAACTTGAAGAAATTGCAACCTCTTTTGGTGGCGTTGAGCGTTCATTCGCTATTCAGGCAGGCCGTGAAATCCGCATCATTGTAAAGCCGGATGAAGTTTCCGATGATCAGGTGATCATTGTTGCACGCGACATCGTAAAACGCATTGAAGAAGAACTTGAATACCCCGGACAGATTAAAGTTCATCTCATCCGTGAAAGCCGCGCAATCGACTTTGCAAAATAAACTTTTCAATCAACTGCTCATCGGTAGTCCCGATGGGCAGTTTTGTTGTATAACGAAAAACACGCGATAGTCGCGTGGCTCAAAAAAGGTTAACAGGAAAATGGTGAAAGGGGCGACGTACTCGAAACCCCATCAGCCTCCCTTGCCTTAAAGGGAGGGGGACCAACGCTTGCGTTGGTGGTGGGATTCGGAGGAAACGATTAAGCGGAGTTTGCGGTAACAATGCTCACCCCTTTTCTTCGCCCGTGTCATCCTGAGCGGAGTCGAAATCCGAGTGTAACGAGGATCAAACGGCAAATATGCCGTTTGGGATCTCGGGCGAAAAATGGCATA
>JAZQTF010000209.1:0-4656 GCA_045630445.1 Acutalibacteraceae bacterium | reverse complement strand
TTATTGAGTCTGCCAAGCAAGAGGCGATTGACTCAATCTTTGAAGCAATTGAGCTGAGAGAAACAACCTGCGTTGAAAAGATAATCGTCACAGGTTGCCTTGCTGAAAGGTATAAGGAAGAGATAATGAAGGAAATTCCCGAGGTTGATGCCGTAATCGGTATCGGTGCAAACGGGGACATCGTTGACGTCTGCAATGCCGTTATGAAAGGCTATAAATATCAGAGTTTTCCGCCAAAGGATAAGTTGCCGCTTGATTGTGAAAGGCTTGTTTCAACGCCGAAACATTGGGCATATCTCAAAGTTTCTGATGGTTGCAATAACTGCTGCGCTTATTGTGCAATCCCTGAAATCAGGGGCAGAATGCGTAGCCGCACAATTGAAAGCATCGTTTCCGAAGCAAAGACAATTTCTGCAAACGGTGCGCGTGAAGTAATCATCGTCGCGCAGGATACAACCCGTTACGGTGAGGATTTGTATGGCAAGCCGATGCTCTGTGAACTTCTGAGAGAACTTTGCAGGATTGATGACATTTCAGGCATTCGTCTTATGTATTGTTATCCTGAAATGATTGATGATGAACTTCTTTACCTTATGGCAAAGGAAGAAAAAATTCTCAAATACATAGACGTGCCGATTCAGCATAGTAATGAAAAAATTCTTTCTGCAATGAATCGTTGCGGCTCTTATGACACTTTGATGCAACTTATAAATAAAATGAGGGAGATAGTCCCTGAAATCTGCATCAGGACAACTGTTATGGTTGGCTTCCCCGGTGAGAAAGAGGAGGAGTTTGGAGAACTTGCGCGTTTTGTAAAGACCGCAAAGTTTGACAAACTCGGTTGCTTTGCTTTTTCGCCCGAGGAGAATACTGTCGCCGAAACAATGGATGAGCAGGTTGACGATGATGTAAAACAGCGTCGCCTTGAAATCATTATGCAGGAGCAGTGCTTTGTTTCTGAGTCAGTCAATAGGAATAAGGTCGGCAAAGTGTATGATGCAGTTGTCGATTATTATGATGCAGGGAGCGGATTTTATTATGCTCGTTCATATTTTGACGCTCCCGAGATTGATTCGTGCATTGTTTTTACTTCGGATTTAAAACTTTTTTCAGGAATGCTTGTAAAATTGGAAATTATAGGTTATGATGATTATGACCTGAAAGGGCAATTGGTTACCGATTAACGCAAAAGGGGATATACCACATTGAATACACCTAACAAACTCACAACCATAAGAATCATTATGGCGCCGATTTTTATGGCAATTTTACTTATAAATAAAATACCGCACAATTATCTTATTGCGCTTTTGTTTTTTATCGTTGCGTCAATTACTGACCTGATAGATGGCAGACTTGCAAGAAAGAATCATCAGGTTACAACTTACGGAAAATTCCTTGACCCCGTTGCTGACAAAATTCTTGTTTTGTCCGCACTTATGGGTTTTGTACAACTTGATATCACATCCGCATGGGTGCCGCTTATCGTTGTCACAAGGGAGTTTATCGTAACGTCTGTGCGTTTGCTCGCGTCAGCGCAGGGCAACGTTATTGCCGCAAATATCTGGGGCAAAGTAAAGACTGTTATCCAACTTGTTGCAATAATTGCGATAATTGCTTTCAAAGCGATAAGAGAAATTCTTGTTTCTCTTGACTTTTCTGCAATCACGGATATACTATATTGGTACGATATTATTATTCCCGTAGCGTCAAAGGTTCTTTTGTGGCTGAGCGTTGTTATAACCGCGTGGTCAGGAATCGTTTACGTATGGCAGAACAGAAAGTATATCAACACAACAAAGTAGTTTTTGCAATACAATAATATCAGACAATTCAAAATGATAAAAACGTTGATAGGGAGAAGTAAGTAAACAACCCTGATAACCAGAGAGGTGGCCGTATGCTGAAAGGTTGCTTGTCGGGGCTTACTGAAATGCACCCTTAAGTTCGCAGGGGGAACGGAGTATCTCTGCGCGGCTGCCACCGTTATCGGCTATGAGTTATAAATCGCAGTGGAACCGCGAGTAGTCGCCTGCGCCGTTTTGAACGGTGCAGGTGTATTTTATTTGGAGGATAATATGTTTAAGCGTTTAAGAGAGGATATAAAGGTTGTCAAGGAAAGGGACCCCGCAGCAAGAAGCAGTCTTGAAGTGCTTTTGCTTTATCCCGGACTCAAAGCAATCAGAATGCACAGAAGAGCAAATTGGTTTTATCGCCATAAGATGTTCTTTTTAGCACGTTATGTTTCGCAGAATGCAGTAAGAAAAACGGGCATTGAAATTCACCCCGCAGCGCAACTTGGCAGAAGACTTTTTATTGTCCACGGTACGGGCGTTGTAATTGGTGAAACAACAATTATCGGTGATGATGTTACAATCTATCAGGGCGTAACCCTTGGTGGTACCGGTAAACAGACGGGTAAGCGTCATCCTACAATCGGCAATAATGTTGTAATCGGCTCAGGTGCAAAGGTGCTTGGTCCGTTTACAATTGGTGATAATTCAAACGTTGCTGCCGGTGCAGTTGTGCTTGCGGAGATTCCGCCAAACTCAACCGCTGTCGGTGTGCCTGCAAGAATTGTTAAACAAAACGGTGTCAGAGTTGATGACCTTGACCAGATTCACATTCCCGACCCCGTTACGCAGGAGTTTGAAAAATTGCATCTGCGTATTGCAGAACTTGAAAAGAAATTGGAGGATAAACAATAATGAAAATTTACAATACTCTCACAAGGAAAAAAGAGGACTTTGTCCCGATTGATGCCAACGAAGTAAAAATCTATGCTTGTGGCCCGACAGTTTACAATTTCATCCATATCGGCAACGCTCGTCCGTTGTGCGTGTTTGACGTTTTGCGTCGTTATATGGCTCATAAAGGAATGAATGTAAAGTTCGTGCAGAATTTTACTGACATCGATGACAAGATTATCAAGCGGGCAAATGAAGAGGGGACTGATTACAAAACAGTTTCCGAAAAGTATATTGAGGAGTTCTGGGTTGATGCTAACGGAATGAATATTCAGCAGGCAACCGTACATCCCAAAGCAACCGAAAACATTGATGAGATTATCCGTATCGTCAAAACTCTTGAAGAAAAGGGTTACGCTTACGAATCAAACGGTGACGTATATTTCAGAACAAGAAAGTTCGGAGAATACGGCAAACTCTCAAAGCAGCCGATTGATGACCTTGAATCAGGTGCAAGAATTGAAGTTGGTGTTTCCAAGGAAGATGCTCTTGACTTCGTCCTCTGGAAAGCATCCAAAGAGGGTGAGCCTTACTGGGAGTCACCGTGGGGTAATGGCAGACCGGGCTGGCACATTGAGTGCTCCGCAATGGCCGGCAGATTCCTTGGCAAGAGTATTGATATTCACTGTGGCGGTCAGGACCTTATCTTCCCGCACCACGAAAATGAAATTGCACAGAGTGAGTGCTGCAATGGTTGCTCATTCTCAAAATACTGGATGCACAACGGCTTTATCACAGTTGATAATACAAAGATGTCAAAGTCACTCGGTAACTTCTTTACAGTAAGAGATGTTGCTGAAAAATATGGCTATGAGCCCATCAGATTCCTTATGATTTCTGCTCATTACCGCAGCCCCATCAATTACAGTTATGATGCAATTGAGCAGTGCAAAGCGTCCCTTAACCGTCTTTATACTTGCCGCGATTCTCTTGATTTTGCTTTGGAAAATGCAAAGGTTGAGAATAATGCAGAAAAGGATAACGTTGTATTTGAATTTATCAAAACTCACGAAAAAGCATTTGATGACGCTATGGATGATGACCTTAACACAGCTGATGCAATTGCTGCATTGTTTAATCTTACAAGGGATATCAACACAACTGTAAACGATGAAACAGCACCTTCAAAGGCTGCTTGTGAAGCAATGGTTGCATCGTTTGATAAACTTTGCGGAATTCTTGGCCTTGTGTATAATCGCAAGAAGGACAGTCTTGATGAGGAGATTGAAGCGCTTATCGCACAGCGTGCCGAAGCAAGAAAGAACAGAGATTTCGCAACTGCTGACAGAATCAGAGATGAACTCAAAGCACGTAATATCATCCTTGAGGACACTCCGCAGGGCGTAAAATGGCATATCGAAAAATAAAATAATACAAAAAGAAAAAGGAGCCTTTTTGGCTCCTTTGTTTTTTCTTTTTGGAAAATCAAACCGTTACTTCTTCAGGTGTTTCCTCACCATCAGCCGTCTCTTTCGGTACAATCAGATCAATTCTTTTCTTGATTTCAAGGTCATCAAAGAGAAGTTTGAAACGGATGTTTATGCTGTACGGTTTGTTGCAGTTTTCGCAGATATGAGGTGCGCGGAAGAAACTGCTCTTAAAAATCCATTCACCCTGAATTGTGAGCGGTCTGTCACATTCGGGGCAGTTGCCACAAAACTGCTTTTTATCAACAAGCGGATTTTTAATGTCAGATATAACTTTCGGCTTGAAAAATAATTTTTTATAAAATTCAGTGTCACATTTGTGGATGAAAGTTTTAAGCAACTTTTTGTTGTCAAGTTTCTGAATACACTGAACAGTGAGTGCGCAATCGGCAAGTGCTCTGTGCAATTCAAGTTCATCCGTGTTGATTCCAAGTTCCTGCGCAACGTGTGCAAGACCGGGCTGGTGGGCTAATGTGGGGGTA
>JAZQTF010000208.1:0-11951 GCA_045630445.1 Acutalibacteraceae bacterium | reverse complement strand
TATATGGACATTCACGACTCGGGCGGCAACACCCTTGACTACGTCGCAAACGATGCTGACCACTCAAGAGTTACTGCAACCCACAACGGAACAACAGTTTACGTCCCACGTGTACAGGACGCAACGGCAAATGATCCGTTCGCATGGGAGCCGTACTGGTCAATGGATCACGGTGACGGAATCTACTACGGACATCAGATGAACCTTCTGTGCCGATGCCATTGTAATGAGGAAAACTGTCAGTTCTGGAACAACGGCAGATGTGCAAGTGAATACTGGTACGAGGCGGACGACGGCTACTGGTACACTAACGGCTACTGCCAGTGTTGGACAGAGCCCGAAAACACGATGTTCACCTTTTCCTACAAGACGGACGATCTGTCCGTGATTGAGGCATACGGTGGCTTTGACAATCAGATCAGAAACAGAGCGGAGCTATACAATAAAATCATCATGCCGAACGGCACAATAAGCGGCGCTATGATTGCAACCGCAAAGGACTCCGTTGACATTCCCGATCTGTTCTCAAAGAAACTGACTCACGACTTTGACGGATACACGGCAAATTACAGCATAACCATCAACGAGAGCAAACTTGTGCTGACCGACGGCTCTCCGCTGACGATTCACGACACCATGACGGAGACACTGGCATACATCAGCGGCTCACTTGTTATTACGGCGGAGGACATAAACGGAAACGTCACAGCACTTCGTCAGGGCGTTGACTATACGGTGTCCTACGACGGAACGGGAAATGAGACGGATGAAGCCGGAAAACATCTGCACGTGCTTGACATAGTTATCCTGCATCCGCAGCCCGTTAAGTACGTTCTTAACTACGACGCGACGTTGATTATCCCGCCGGGAACAACACAGGCAATCAAATACGACAACTCAGCAAAAATCACACTCTGGGGCGAAGATATAAAAGACACAACCGCAGAAAAGGTTTTTGCCGATATCAATATTTCAGCCAAGAGCTACAAGGTGCATCTGTACAAAATGGATGCAAAGACGAATGCGCCCCTTGAAGGTGCTTTGTTCGGACTTTATAACGAGCATGGCGGACAGATTACAACTGCCACAAGCAGCAAGGACGGAGAGCTTGCATTCCAGACGAACGTTATTGAGGGTATTATTCTGCGCGACCACGTGCTTTACTACGTGCAGGAGCTCAGAGCACCCGACAGATACAGGCTGGACAAGGACCCGCACTGGTTCTGCTTCTGCGACACGTCTGACGCGTATTGCCCGACATGCCAACAGCTTCTGGCAGATGTGAACGGATTGAGAATCCCGCACGACACCCCCACAAAAATGAAAATACCGAACGAACTGATGGGTCCGATATTACCCGCCACCGGCTCTGTCGGTCAACATGTATGGATACTCAGCGGTCTCGGCATAATGCTGACCTCGCTTGTATTTGGATACGTATTGAGGCGTAAACGGGAAAGGAGGGGTGATGGGTAACCTCCTTTCGCGGTAATACATCTTACGCCGCGATAACGTATCCGTATATCAATAAATATTTCTTAAAAGGAGAGAAACAAATTATGAAAAAGTTATTTGTAACATTGTTGGCAATCGTTATGATTCTTGCAATGGCAGCACCTGCTTTCGCAGCAGAAGAAGAACTCGGTTCAATCACCATCAACAACGTAGTAGATGAAACAGTTTACGAAATCTACTGCTTGCTTGACCTTGAGAGTTACAACGTTACAACCGGCGCTTACTCTTACAAGGTTAATCCCGAATGGGCTGACCTCTTCGCTACACCCGAAGCACTTGCATACGTTTCCATCGACGCTGCAGGCTACGTTTCCTGGATTGCAGGTGACGACGACGCTACAATCGCTGCTTTTGCAAAGAGCGCTCTTGCTTACGCAAAGGCTAACGGCATCGCTCCCGTTAAGTCCTCCACTGTTGACGGTGATATGGTAATCACAACTGTTGACGGCAAGACTTCCGGCAAATTCTCTGACCTCCCGCTCGGCTGGTACCTCGTTGACTCCAACGTTGGTGCACTCTGCGGCCTTACAACAACAAACCCTGACGCATCCGTTAACGCAAAGAACGGTGTGCCGACAATTGACAAGCAGGTTCAGGAAGACTCCACACAGCAGTGGGGCGACCAGAGCAACGCTGACATCGGTCAGACAGTTTACTTCCGCGTGACAATCAACGTTCACGCAGGTGCTGAGAACTACGTTCTCCACGATATTATGTCCGCAGGTCTTACTTTTGATCAGGTAACAAAAGTTGAACTCATCAGCAACGGTGTTACAAGCGACGTTACAGATTTCACAGTTGCAACAGAGAATCTTGATGACAACTGCACATTTGAGGTTCGTTTCACAAAGGATTTCTGCGACACACTTGAAACAAACGACAAGCTCATCGTTTACTACCAGGCAATGCTTAACCGTAACGCTGTAATTGCAGGCGAAGGCAACCCCAACGAAGCTTGGCTTGAATATGGTGAGGAACACTTCACAACTCACGACACAACAACAACCTACACATTCGGCTTTGATATCGTTAAGACAGACTCCCAGAACACACTCATCGACGGCGCTGAGTTCAAAATCTATGACGCAGCAGCAGGCGGCAACGAGGTTAAGGTTGTTCTCATGGACGACGGCGTAACATACCGCCGCGCAAGAGCAGATGAAGAAGGCGTTTCCATCGTTGTTAAAGACGGTAAGGTAAGAGTTGTTGGTTTTGACAACGGCACATACTACCTTGAAGAAACAGTTGCTCCGCAGGGTTACAACAAGCTTGTTGCTCGCCAGAGATTCATCATTTCTGACGCTAACCTTGACTCTGTATTCAACGGCGAAATCTTCTCCACAGGTTCCGGCGTTCACGTTGTCAACAAGACAGGTTCCATGCTCCCCGAAACAGGTGGCATCGGTACAACTCTCTTTGTAGCAATTGGTGCTATCGCTGTTCTTGGCGCAGGCGTACTCCTCTTTGCTAAGAAGAGAATGGCTCAGGTTGCTGAATAATCAATAATCAGTAATCACTGATAAATTCTAACTGATGGTGTCGGGTACGGGCAACCCTACCCGACACCAAAAAATAACATCAGGGGGTGGCTTATGAAAAAGAAAAATAAATGGTCAACATTTATATTGCTCGCAGTGTTTTTCGTAGGTCTGTCCGTGATGTTATACCCGACTATCAGCAGTTACTGGAATTCACGCACTCAGTCGCAGGCAATCGTTGACTATGAAAAAATGCTTGAAAGCATCAAACCCGAAGATTATTCGGCAATTTTCGCTCAGGCTGATGAATATAACGAAAAATTGGCACAGATGAATTTCCCGCTGCTTGAATACGTTGACCTTGACGGTTACAACGATATTCTCAATCTCAGCGGCACGGGTATGATGGGTTACCTTACGATTGAGTCAATCGGCGTTGAATTGCCCGTTTATCACGGCACGGATGACGACGTGTTAAGCATTGCGGTGGGACACCTTGAAGGCACAAGTTTTCCCGTTGGTGGCAAAGATACCCATACAGTTGTTTCTGCGCACAGAGGTCTGCCAAACGCAAAACTTTTCACTGACCTTGACCGACTTGAAATCGGTGACATTTTCACCTTTACAATCCTTGACCGCACAATCACCTATCAGGTGGACCAGATAAAAGTCATTGTCCCGTCCGACGTTTCCGACCTTATGATTGATGACGGCAAGGAATACTGCACACTGCTGACCTGCACCCCTTACGGCATCAACACGCACAGGTTGCTTGTACGCGGTCACCAGATTGAATCAACGCAACAAAAAACAATCTACATCACTTCCGACGCGCATCAGATTGAGCCGCTTATTGTAACGCCGATTGTTGCGCTGCCGATTCTGTTTACGCTGATGATAATTGTGTTGACCAAACCAGTTAAAAAAGATGATTCAGGAGATGATTTGTAATGAGAATTAAAAAACTGCTTGTGGCTATGCTTGCGGCTGTTATTCTTGTTGCGTCTTTTGGCGTAGCGGTCAGTGCAGAAGCAATCAACCCAAGCGAAAAATCATCCCTTACCATACAGTACAAATACGGCGAAAACTTTTTTGAAGGTGTTTCAGTCACAACGTACCGCGTTGCAGAGATTTTCCCTGACGGCACGTTTGATTTATGCGGCGGCTTTGCAGGTTACCCGATAAATATTTACGGCATCACTTCCCAGAATGAGTGGCGTGGAGTTATTTCCGCACTTGCTTCCTACGCAGTTGCAGACGCGCTCTCCCCCACCGCTGTTGCGGTTACTGACGAAAACGGAATTGTGAAGTTTGAGGACCTTCTCCCCGGTATGTATCTCACGCTTTCGGTAAGAGTTGAAACGGACAGGGAAATTGTCCTGTTTGAAAGTTTCCTGACCCTTATTCCCGCAACTGACGATTCCGGTGAGCATAACTACAATGTGACCGCATACCCGAAATGCGAAAAATATGAGCCGAAACCTGAGCCGATTGAATACAAGGTTGTAAAACAATGGCAGGATAATGGCGAGAATGAAAAACGTCCCGAATTTGTTATGGTTGACATATTCAGAAACGGTGAAATCAGATACAGTGAAAAACTCTCCGCTGACAACAACTGGTGTTTCAACTGGGTCGCTGATGATGACGGCAGCGAATGGCAGGCAGTTGAGAGAGAAATTCCCGAAGAATACACAGTTTCAATCGTCAAAGACGGAAACATAATAACAATCACAAACATCCGCACAACTCCGGTTAAACCGCCGCCAACGGGTGACACAACGGTTATCTGGCACTACGTGCTGATTATGTGTCTGTCAGGATTTGTGATTCTTTTATTCGCAACGTGGCGCAAGAGGGCTGAATAATGAAAAAGAAAAACGGATTCAGAATAATATTGACAGTCATAGGAATTGCACTTATTTTGTCCGCAGTCGGATTGTTTGCGTATTCAAAGATTAGTTCAGATATTGCAAAAGAAAACGCAAAGGAAATTGTTTCCGACCTGATATCCCTTATGCCTGCAATCAAGGACGGTGCACCCGATGACCGCACAAACACATCAATGCCGATTCTTCAGATTGATGGTGAAGATTTTGTTGGAATTTTGGAAATCCACGATTACAGCGCAAAACTTCCTATCTATAACAAATGGGATGCATCAAGGGTTACAAAATACCCCTGCCGTTACCTTGGAAGTGTGCACGATGAGGTGCTTGTTATAGGAGGCAGCGACAACGACGGTCAGTTTGACTTTGTGAAAACGATTTCAAACGGTGACAACGTTTACGTCACTGACACTACGGGCACGCGTTACAGATACACTGTCTGCGACATCAACAGGACAAAGGACGTTTCCACGGAAAACCTGACAAAAACTGACGCAAGGCTTGTGCTTTTTGCGAGAAACACCTATTCACTTGACTACACTGTAATATTTTGTAAATAAAAAAAGGACTGTGTGAAAGCAGTCCTTTTTGTTATCATATTTTCTTTTTCATCAATCCGTGCTTATTGCAATAAATGTACAGATAGCCTCTGCCACGAAGATTCAGGCGTGTCTGTGCATTGCTTTCGGGATAGAATTTCACAAACTGCACGCGGTCAGTTGTGACGTAACATATAAATGAGATGTAATGAGTTTTTGTCATATCGTGATTTACGGTTATAAAATGCTCATCCTCAACGTTTTCAATCACTATTTCGTGGGCATCATCCGTTTCTTCCGCTTCAAGCGGCGGCAAAAGAATTCCGCAACAACTGACAACCGCATCACCCATTGCACGAATAATATTGCCACACAGCGGGCAGACGTAGAATTTTGAACGCAGGACATTTGCAGAAATGTTTTTATTCATCACCGTGTCACCCGACATCAGCTCCATTACTGAAACGGAAAGTGCATTTGCAAGCGGCTCAATAAGAGTAATATCGGGCAGACCTTTTGCATTCTCCCACTTTGAAACGGCTTTGTCACTGACGCCGAGCATATCTGCAAGTTGCGCCTGAGTGAGTCCCTTTTTCTCACGCAGGGATTTTATTGTCATTGCGGTTATATATGAATTCATTTTTACACTCCCCTTTTCATAAATTCATTATAATACAATAAAAAAGATAACTCAACCTACTGTGCGTTGAGTAAACAAAAGCCCCCCGCACTATCAAAGGTGTGGGGGTTGTTTTTATTTGATTATAGAATTTGCTTGTAATCGGTCAGGAGTTTTGAAATTGCAGGCATATTTTCACAACGCTGAATATAATTCTCCAATTCCTCCACTGTGAATTTTGTTTTCAGACTGACAAGGGTTTCAACAATTCCTTAATCGGGACACATTCCAGCAAATCACCATTAACAATCAACAAGCCGTCCTTATCCCTCATTGATATACAATCCGTGAATGCCTCAGGGGCAACGAAACGGACAAAAGCGCCGTACAATCATAAAAAGCGCGTGCGCCAATCATCGTCACGGTTTCAGGAATGACAACACTCTTTAAGGTTTTGCAACCCGAAAACGCCCACATACTGATACCAATTACACCACCCGGGATTACAACATCACTTTCTTTACCCAGATATTTCTGTAACCATCCGTTTTCAATTTGGAATTTTCTGTCTTGATTCATTGAAACTCCTCCTTTTGTGGAGATTTATTCTGTCGGCTTAAAATTGATATTATTCTTATCTGCAAACTCCTGCGCATAGCAACCTGCAGAGCCGTGGATCACAACACAACTACTGTATGTAAACGCCCCATCATCGATGCAGGTAACACCGTCATGCACATAAACATCATCCATTCCGATTATAGCACCGTATGAAATACGTGTTACATTCCGGGGAATCGTCATACAGGTGCGTCCGTACGAATTGATATGACCGAACAATATTCCGTTAACAATTATCATTTCGTCAGCATCTATCAATGATGTACATTTTCTGAAAGCAGCCGTGCCGATTTCCGTCAAGGTTTCGGGAATTGTGACCTTGCGGAGCTTTTTGCAGGAATTAAATGCGCTGCCACAGATTTTTGTAACCGTTTCAGGAATCACAACCGATTCTATATCCGATCCATAGAATGCAGTGAATTCAATTTGGGTCACATTATCGGGAATGACAACGTCTTTTTCCTTGCCGCAATAAGTATATAATGTATTGTTTATAATCACAAATCCTTTATCATCGCACAAAAGAGGACATCCTCCGAAGGCGTTCATACCAATTTCTGACACATTATCAGGGACACTCACAGACTGCAATTTTTCGCAGCAATCAAACGCCCACTGTCCAATTTTCTTTACAGTGTCGGGAATGACAAGCGAAGTTAAACCGGAATAACAAAACGCGGATTTACCAATCTCAGTCAAGCCATAAGGCAAATCAATTTTTTCAAGCTTCATACAATGCTCAAAAGCATTGCCAATGATTTTTGTAACGGCATCAGGAATGTTGACTGTGACAAGCTGATCACACTCCGCAAACGCCGCCTCCCCGATTTCTGTTACTCCATCGGGCAGAATTGCCGTTTTAAGCGAATCACACACCTCACAGACTTTTGCGGGAATTTTTGTAAGAAGCGGTGGAAACTTGATTGATTGAAGCTTTTTGCAGCTGCCAAACACACCCTCACCCATTGTTGCAACGCTGTCAGGAATAATTATTTTTTCAAGCTCCAGACAACCCCAGAATGCTTCATCTCCGATTTCTGTCAGACCATAAGAAAGACAGACGGAGTGCAGGCTTTTACAGCAACGGAATGCAAGCGCTCTGATTTTCCTAACGCTTGACGGAATATAGACGGAAGTGATGACGTTACGTCCTGAAAAAGCCTTTCCCGCAATCTCAACAACGGGATGTCTGCCGATTTTGTCAGGAATTATAACATCACGGTCAACGCCCTTATAATTTGTTATGACTATTTCACCATCAATAATCTTAAAATCAAACTCTTCCTTGTACTCCTCAATAGTTTTCCTTCTCAACCCAAGCGACTTTTCAAGTTGCAGTACATTATATTTTTCAATTTCTTCCGCAGTATAATTCCTGCCCTTATAGTCAAGCAAAAACGCAAGCATCTGCGGAGAATTTTCCTTGCGGTCAATCAACTCATTAAGTTCATCAATGCTAATCTTCTTGAAAAGCGAGAACAAAAACGCAAGTTGCTGAACATCATCAGCGTTCATTATAATGGGCAACAGAGTTCTTTTATAGCGTTTGATACGATTACGCAGTGACTGCGAATTCTCACAAAACTGCGGATATTTTTTCAGCATATTCTTAAAGATACTGTATTCATTATCTGACTGTGCAAGCGCCGTCCAGATTACTTCAAGCACCGAGCCTTCAAACTGCGCAATATCACGCGGTAAATCAATATCATCAAACATTCCGCACTCCGCAAACGCTTCGGTACCAATTGTTCTGACGCTTGCAGGCAATTTAAGATATTGTACCTTTGAACAGCCGGAAAATGCATCCATACCGATATGTGTCACAGAATCCGGAATCCTGATTGACTGCAGACTATTGCATCCCGAAAACGCACGCTTTTCAATTGTTGTCACACCATCAGGGATATTAACCGATGTCAGGCTGGCACAATTTTTAAAAGTACCGTATGCGATTTTTTTAAGGCCACGAGGTAATGCGATGTGTTTAAGCCCTCCACACATTTCAAACGCACCCGGACCAATCTTTGTTACACTGTCAGGAATTACAAGCGAAACCATTGAAGTGAAGAAAAATGCTTCTTTACCAATCTCTGTCAATGTGCCGGGCAAAGAAAATTCTCCGACATGACTCCAGCCCAAAAAAGCCCTTGGTCTGATTCTTTTTGAGCCTTCAAGCACAGTGACAGACAAAGGATACTCTAAATAGCCATAACTCTCATCAAAAATAGTCTCATCCATTTCAAGATTATCACTGTAAAGAGTGACAGATTTAACATTACAGCAGGAAAACGCATTTTCACAAACCTTGCGCAAACTCCTTGGAAAATCAACTGATTCAATTCCTACACAATGCGAAAATGCTGATGGCCCGATTTTTCTGACACCTTCGGCAAGTGTCAGCGTTGCAGCGTTACGGCAGCCGTGAAACGCTTGCGATTCAATTTCCTTAACACCTGAAGGAATTGTTATAGATGTAATCCCGCGGCAGTGTTTGAATGCACGCTCGCCAATCTTTTTCATTTTTGGCGGGAGTACGGTGGTGGTCATATGAGCGCAACCATAAAACGCATCCGCTCCGATTCGTTCAAGATTATTGGAAAGGGTCACTTCGCCAAGTCTTGTGCATCCGTAAAACACACCGTCATCAAGTTCAATAACGGAATCGGGAAAAACCACTGTTTCAAGATTATAACATCCTGCAAATGCCATTGTGCCAACGTATGCAACTGTGTCAGGAATATTGACCTGCGTCATTGAAACACAGTTGAGAAATGTTTTTTCTTCAATTCTTGTCACACCGCGGGGAATTGTGACGGATTGTAATTTTGTGCAGCCCGAAAAAGCCTCCTTGCCGATAATTTTAAGGCTGTCGGGAAGCTTGATTGATTCAATATAGCGACAGGTTGAAAACGCACCGTCACCGATTTCCTTTAGTCCATCGGGAAGCACAAGCGTCACAAGACTGTCACACTCAAAAAATGCGTTTTCGCCAATCTTTCTGACAGAGGCAGGAATAGTAACCGAAACTATCTCACGCTGTTTTTCAAACGCGTGTGCGGCAATTTCCGTAACACCATCAGGCACAACAACCCAGCCACTGTTGCCGATGTATTTTTCAAGTATTCCGTTGTTGATAATAAAATTATTAGCAACACTCATTTTGTTTCTCCTGTTATTTTATTGCTGTAAATTTAATATTGTTTTCTTTTGCATAGGCTTCGGCACTGCTGCCTGCAGGGGCGTAGATTGTAAGATTGGGACAGTTTTCAAAAGCACGGTAACCAATACCCTTTACAGTTGCAGGGATTACAACGGACGTAATAGAATTGCAATCCTTAAACGCACCACGAAAAATCTCAACAACTTGCTTTGTACCAATTTTTTCTGGAATTACAACAACAGTGCTGTCACCAATCCATTTTGTTATGAAAACTCCTGAATTAACATATTTGAAAACAAACTCTTTTCTGTAATCCGCAACTGTCTTTTCTTTCAGCCCAAATTCCTTATCAATTTTATCATTCTCGTGCTGCTCCTGTTTTTCCTGCGAATAATGAGCATTTTTATAATCAAGTAAAAACGCTTTGACCTGATGCGAATCCATACTTGATGCAATCAATTTATCAAGTTCATCAAGGCTGATTCTTTTGAAAAACGAGAAAAGATTACTCATAACAAAAGCATTATCTGTTTTTATTGCAAGTTCAGATAATTTATTTTTACCAGATTTGATTTTCTTTTGCAATTCATCGGATATCCTGATAGTCTCGGGATACTGCTCAAGCAGACAGAATAAGAAATTGATTTTCACACCACTGTTTATAAACCAATCCTGCATCGTTTCAAGAGCCGCATTATCAATTCCTTTTGGCAGACTGATATCAAAAAGATTCTTACAATCTCTGAAAGCATTGTCAGCAATTTTTGTCACTTTGGCGGGGATGTTTACACTGCGAAGTTTCATACAACTGGCGAACGCTCTTGAATAAATTGTCTTTACATTTTCAGGAATCCGGATGCTTTCAAGATTTTCACAATACCTGAACAAGTTGGTTGCGATTTTTGTAATACCGTCGGGAAGTGTAATCCTTTTAAGATTCAAGCAATACTCAAACGCACTATTTCCGATTTCTGTAACACTGTCCGGCAGGCTGACACTTTCAAGATTATGGCAATCGCAGAATGCATTTTCTCCGATTGTTATAACGCCATCGGGAACTGTGACCGACTTTATATCAGTAACAAAACGGAACGCACTGTCTGCAATTTTTGTCACTCCATCAGGGACAACAACGTTATCATCAGCACCGCAATAATCAAACAATTGATTTTTAACAATGACAAATCCGTCCTTATCCCTCAGCTTTATGCAACGCTTAAAAACTGCACCGCTTAATTTTTCAACACTGTCAGGGATTGTGATTAACGCAAGTTGTTTGCACTCCTCAAAAGCATTACCCGTGATTTCAACAAGTCCGTCAGGCAGATTGATGTCTGTAAGACGCAAACAATTCCAGAACGCACCCGCCTTTATTTTTTTGATTGTCGTGGGCAGAGTTACCGCTTTCAGCCCCAGACAATAATAAAACGTATTCTCATTGATTTCGGTAACGCCGTCAGGAATCTCAACGCTTTTCAAAAGGGTAAAGCTGAATGCAGCCTTACCAATAACACTCACAGTGGAGGGCAGGTTAATTGCTTCAAAACCGCAACTGCGAAAAGCATTCTCCCCGATTTCAACAAGTCCTTCGGAAAGATTGACGGTTTCAAGCTGACCACATTCAAAAAACGCACCCTCGCCAATCGTCTTTACCGAAGCGGGAATTGTGATTTTCTTGATGGCTCTACAGCTTTCAAAAGCACAACTTCCGATTTTGGTTACCGTGCCGGGAATTACAACTGATTCAAGCTTCATATTGTAACTGAACACTTTTGAGCCTATTTCGGTTACACCGACAGGAATAATAACGTTACCACCATACCCGTGATATTTTTCAGCACACCGTCAACTATCTCAAATTCAAGATTGCTCATTGTACATACTCCTTGATAATCTGAAAATTATTATATCGCTTCAAATCTGATATTGTTTTCTTTCGCGTAGGATTCGGCACTGCTGCCTGCAGGGGCGTAGATTGTAAGATTGGGACAGTTTTCAAAAGCACGGTTTCCAAAATGTGTTACGCTTGCGGGAATTTCAATGCTTGTGAGTGAAACACAGCTTTCAAACGCACTTGCACCTATTTCCGACACGCCGTCCTCAATTACTGCGGTCACCAGTGATGAA
>JAZQTF010000207.1:0-1502 GCA_045630445.1 Acutalibacteraceae bacterium | reverse complement strand
CAGAATTTCGTAAACCCCGCAATTGCGGCAAGAATTGTTCTTATGAGTTCATTTGCGGCAAAGATGACAAACTGGGTTGTGCCCGGCACAATCTCAACCGATGCGCAGACAACTGCAACTCCGCTCAAACTTCTTGCGGAGGGTAAGACAGACGAATTACCGTCACTTTTCCAACTCTTCATTGGTGAAAGAGCGGGTTGTCTTGGTGAAACCTGTGCAATCGCAATCATCATTGGCGCAATCTATCTTTTCGTAAGACGAGTAATTACTCCTCTCGTTCCGCTCTGTTTCATCGGCACAGTTGCTGTGTTTACATTCATTGCGGGTGATTTTGACGTAAACTTTATGCTTTACCATCTCTTGTCAGGCGGTCTGCTTCTCGGCGCTGTGTTTATGGCAACCGATTACACAACAAGCCCGATGACAAAATGGGGCAAGGTTATCTTTGCAATCGGATGCGGTCTTGTAACAAGCCTTATCAGATTGTTTGGCAGTCTCCCCGAGGGCGTATCATTCTCAATTCTCTTTATGAATATTCTTGTTCCCCATATTGAAAAACTCACAAAACCCAGGAGTTTCGGAGAGGGCGGTGCAAGAAATGGCTAAAGAAAAGAAGATAAATATCAAAGAAGTCATCATCGTAACTGTGACATTGACACTTATCTGTCTTATCACAACCGCACTTCTTGCAATCGTCAACAGTGTTACCGAAGCGCCGATAGCGCAAAATCTCCTTGTCGCAGAGGACAACGCGAGAAAAGCAGTTGTAGCAGGTGCGGAAAGTTTTGAAGAGTGCGACGGCGGAGCGTATTATAAAGCACTTGACGCGAGCGGAAATGTAATCGGTTATGCGGTCAGAACTTCCGCAAAGGGTTACGGCGGCGATGTTGTTGTTATGACGGGTTTTGATGCTCAGGGCAAAATCCTCAAGGTGCAGATTGTTGCCGCTGATGATGAGACACCGGGACTTGGCGCAAACATCAAGAAGGACGCATTCCTAGATTTGTTCAAGGGCAAGAGCGGTGAGCTCAAGCTTGTAACTTTGAGTCAGTCAACCGGCGCGGATAATGAAATCAGCGCAGTGACAAGTGCAACCTATTCTTCAGTTGCAGTTGTTGAAGCGGTAAATCAAGCAAGAGAAATTGTAAAAGGATGCTGGGAGGTGGACGGTCAATGAGTGAAAAGAAGGTTTCTAACGTAACGCAGATTACAAAGGGCATCATCCGTGAAAATCCCGTTCTCCGTCTTGTGCTCGGCACTTGTCCGACCCTTGCGGTCAGCACTTCTGCGGTTGCGGCACTCGGTATGGGTGCGGCAGCAACAATCGTTCTCATCTGCTCAAACATCGTAATCTCTGCAATGAGAAAGATTATCCCCGACAAAGTCCGTATCCCTGCTTTCATCACAATTATTGCAGGTTTCGTTACAATGGTGCAGATGCTTGTAAAAGCGTTTGTTCCCGCAATTGACGAAAGCCTTGGAATTTATCTCCCCCTCATCGT
>JAZQTF010000206.1:0-13955 GCA_045630445.1 Acutalibacteraceae bacterium | reverse complement strand
CGCAGGGTCTGGTCGGTTACGTCGTCCCAATTATATTTATTGCAGATATAATCTGCGGATTGTCTTTTTAACTGCATCACAACGGCACTGTCATCGCACAAATCCTGAAGTTTCTGTTTCAGGTCCTCAACATCACTCTTGCGGAAAGTCACACCATACTGCTCGGTTACTTTTGCACATTCGGGAATGTCAGAAGTAAGGCAGCAGTTGCCATAACTCATCGCTTCAAGCAGACTCAGCGGCATACCTTCAAGGTCTGACGGAAGTATATATATGTATGCGTTACTGTAAAGTTCTTCAAGCACCTGACCCTGAATAAAGCCGGTGAAGATGATTCTGTCATCACCTTGTGCAAGGTCTTTAAGTTGCATTTCATAATCACTGCTGTCGGACGCGCCGCCCGCGATAACTAATTTTTTGTCCGTATGAATATTTCTGAACGCTTCAACAAGATATGCAACACCTTTTTCGGGGACTAATCTGCCAAGGAAAAGCAGGTAATCGTCCTTTTTGAGTGAATACAATTTTTCAATCTCGTCAACGGGTTTAATTTCAGGACGTGTTACACCGTTTGGCACAAACACGGTCTTGCGATTATAAACCTCTGTAAAATAATTCTGCACATTCTCACTGAGAACAACAATCTCATCTGCAAGACGGGCAGCACATTTTTCACCAAAGCGGATATACCATGAAGCAAACCTGCCCCACTTTGCACGCTGGTGGTCAAGTCCGTGAATAGTTGCAATACATCGTTTTCCAAACAATTTCGGAAACCACAACATTGCACACGGGCCCTCTGCGTGGAAATGAACCACGTCATATCTGCCGAATGCGGCACGCACCGCCGCAGCGAAAGACGCAGTCATTGCTGCAAGTCCACGCTTTTCAACAGTCCAGACGCTCCTGATACGAACGCCCTTATATTCATTCAATCTCTCCTCATCAAAAGAAGAGCCTCCGATATGATGGCCCTTTCTGTTGTAACAGGTGACCTCATATCCTTTTTCTACCATTCTTGTTGACAACTCACCGACTACAATCTCAACGCCACCCTCACGCGAGGGAATGCGTTTGTGACCGAGCATTGCAATCCGCAACTTGTCCGACTTTTTTCGGGGCATTTACTCACCCTCCTGTCCGCAGACTGCGGCAAAAGTCCTGAACAAAATCACAATATCAACCTTGAAACTACGCTCACGTATGTATTTAAGGTCAAGTTCAAGCCATTCATCAAAAGAAAGATCATTTCTTTTGGGCTGCACCTGCCAGTAACAAGTAAGTCCCGGCGTTACTTCAAGGCGTAAACGCTGCCTGTCGGTATAGACCTCAACCTCTCTCGGAAGCGGCGGCCTCGGACCGACAAGGCTCATATCGCCTTTCAGAACATTGATAAGTTGGGGCAACTCATCAATGCTCGTCTTGCGAATAAATTTACCGAACTTTGTAATTCTCGGATCATCTTTAATTTTAAAAGCAGGACCATCCATTTCATTCTTGTGCAGAATGGAGTCAAGCAATTCCTCCGCATTCGGCACCATTGAACGAAATTTATAAAAATTGAATACACGACCATTTTTGCCAACCCTTTTCTGTACGAAGAAGGGTGATGCTCCGGGACTGTCAATGACAACAATCAACGCAATGATGAGCATTGGCACAAGCAAAATAACAAGGCTCACGAATGCGAAAACGATGTCAAAACATCTTTTAAAGAAGCAGTATATTGGTTTTTTTGGTGCGTGTATCTGCTCAGCGTTGATGGGCTCTGCGCCCACCTCAACTGAAACGACCTCATTTTTCAACATATACGAATCTCCTAAACTACAAGTCCTTTAATGCACGGAAGATTACTCTTCCAATCTGTAAAACAACTCAACAACAACTTGCTTAACTGATTCCTCCGTGGGATAGAATTCCACCGCTTCGTCACCGAAAGTTGTTGTGCCGATTTTTGTTTCACCCTCAAGGTATCTTATCTGTGAAAAACTGTAGGAAGAAATCTTATTGAAAACTTCCTGCATTCTTGTTACAGAATAATCGGAAACAAGGTAATCACTCATCTTGAGTGTTGCGTCAACGATGAATTCATCATCTTTGTCTGCAAGGTCAATCGCCTTCTTATGAAGGGCTTTGATATACTGACGCTGACGCTCCATTCTTGTCTCATTAGTGCTGTCCGCAAGGCCTTTACGGGTACGCACGTAATTGAGGGCATGCTCACCCATAAGGGTTACTTTCTCGCCCTTGATAAGAGTGTCATCAATGCCTGTGAAATCATCAAGTACAGTCACTTCAACGCCACCGACAAGGTCATTGAAAACGGCTACACCGTCCATTGTGACCGCAATGTAATGGTCAATCTTGACACCCATCAGAATGTCAGAAACAGCGTCACCTGCGTTGATGCAACTTGTAATGCCGCCGTTGCCGTAGTTATACGCAAGGGCAACCTGCTGCGTGATGATGCCTGTTTCAACGCCGCCGAGGCCGAGTTTCTTGACATTTGCGATTGTGTCACGGTTGATGTGTACTGCTGTGTATTTGTGGTTATCATTGTCAATAACAAGCAGGAGGAGAAAGTCCGCCTGTTTGTCATTGTTGTAAGACGATTCATCAACAGGTCCGCTGTATTTGTCAAGGCCCATTATGAGAACTGTCTCAATGTTTTCCTTTTTAACGTAAGTCTCGCCCTGGTAATTGAGAGTTGACGAAATTGTATCGTCACCTCCGCCGAATGAACCGCTGTGGTTTCTTTCCCAGATGCTGGTGAACAACAATACGGCAGAGAATATAAAAACAAAAGCGAGAACTGCCGCGAAATATTGACGATGTCTGCTCTTTGCGCTTTTTGTTTCATTCATAACGTATTACACCTTTGAGTTCTTACGCTCTCTCTTAATCTTAACGCCAACAACTACCAATGCAACGCCGGAGATTGCCATAAGAGCAACGTACAATGCAAGGAATGTTGTGTCACCACCGAACGGAGGATCAATCGGCTGGTCGCCTTCGTTAACAACGATTGCGAACGGAGAAAGTGTGTCAACTGTGAATGAAAGGATGTCACCGTCACCGATAACCTTTGCGCTGTCAACTACTACCCACTCACCGTTTACGAAGTGGAGCAATGCAACGAAGTTGTCAAGGAGTTCGGGCTGAATCTGGATTTCAAAGTGACCATCGTGATTTCTGTGGTCATCACAACCATGCCAGCTGATATCAAAGAAGTCACTTACAAGGAGAGCAGATGTGGGAATGCCGAGTGCATCTGCGATTGTTTTGAGGTCGGATGTCAATGTTGAGAGATCGTCAGTGTTGATAACCTGATTGTAAGCGTTCTCAAGAACCTCACGGATGTCATCATCAAGAGTGTGACGATCAAGGAAGGATGTGATTTCAAGCCATGCGAAACAGTCCTCATCAGTATTCTTACCGATGATGAGTTCCGGTACAGGACGACCTGACGGGCTTGATACGAAGTTGTTGGGCGCTGCAAAAGCGTAAACACCTGTTGCAACAACCATCACGAGTGCCAAAATTACTGCTAATACTTTTTTCATTGTTTTGTTTTCCCCTTTCTTTATGGAAACATAATAAAAATTTTTGATTTATATAATGCCGACATCAGACAAACATTGAGTTTGCATATTCGGTCATAAGCGCTAAAAATTTACCGCCCATTTTCTTCCCGATAATCTCAACCGCACCGCTTATGTACGGCGGTCTTTCAACCGCGCGGTGACAATCGGACCCGAGAAAATGAATCGCACTGTTTTTAAGCATTGATATTGCTTTTCGTCTTGTGCGTAATTCTGTGAAAAACGTTGCATTAACCTGCATCAGCACGCCGCCTTCAAGAAGTCTTTCCCACACTTCGGGAGTCTGAAGTTTCAGGTAACGCTCAATGTGAGCGAGCACAAGAGCAACTCCCCTTGAGCAAGAAATTTCAAGCAACTCCTTGATGATGTATTCAGTCCATCTTGTCATCGGCATTTCAAGAAGAAACAGATTACTGCCCTCAATACAGAGTTTTTTCAGATCATCCATACGGCTGATGCCCTGATAATACTTAACCTCTGCACCGAGCATTATTTCCGGCATTCCCTCGCCCGTTTCTTTGATCAGGGTTTCATAGGAACGCTGTCGCCTTGTGATAAAATCTTCCACGCTTTCTCTGTCAGCGGAAAAATGCGGTGTTGCCGCAACCCTGCTCACTCCCTGCTCGCTGAGCATCCTGAGCAGTTGCAGGCTTTCCTCCACGTTTCTGCTTCCATCGTCAATGCCCGGAAGAATATGACTGTGAAGATCAACCATAGGCAATTACCATCAATGGCTGGAATAGTAACGGTAGTACTTATAATATCTCTTGTACTTTCCGTATGAGCCCTTGCCGCTCTTTGAGCCGTTCATTACGCAACCGAGAACGTGTACGTTGGAGAGTTTGAGCTGACGGAAACATTTTTCAAGTTCCTTCTTCTCTGTGTAACCCTCTCTGATAACGGTGACCATACCCGTTGTGTACTTGGAAATTGCCAACGCATCGGAAACGATATTGACGGGGGGCAAGTCAATTACGATGTAGTCAAACTTTTCCGCCATTGTTTTAAGGAACATTTCCATTCTGTGTGAGCCGAGAAGTTCTGATGGGTTGGGAGGAAGATCACCCGAAGGAATGATAATCCAGTTTGGGAGAACGTCGGACTTGAAATTGTCAACCGCAACATCTTTTCCCATAAGGAAGTCCGTAAGTCCGGGTGTTGACCCGATGCCCATTTTCTTTGCGATACTGGGAATTCTCAGGTCTCCGTCAATGAGGAGAACTTTGTTGCCGCTCTCTGCAAGAACGTAGGAAAGGTTTACCGCGGTTGTACTCTTACCTTCACCTCTCATTGAACTCGTTACGCCGATTACAGGGCATTTGACTCCCTCGGGCAGTGTAAATCCAAGGTTTGCACGGAGAAGTTTGTACTGCTCTGTTGCGGTGAATTCAAGGTTTTTGTGAAGTGTCTTTTTTGTTTCAGCGGAAGCAAAGGGTGTTGCTTTGATGTTTCTGTTATCTTTTGCCATTTCTGTCACCTACCTCACTTTGCTGATTTGCCTTTTTGATAATAGGCATAGGACTTTGATTTTGAATTTGAACTCAACAAGTCGGGCACTTTTGCAAGAATCGGATAATCGTAATTCTGAAGCACGTACTCCTCATCGTGAATAGTATCATCAAGCATTGCAAACACTGACAATACGATAACGATGAACAAACCGCCGAGGATAAGTCCGACTGCTGTGTATTTGGTGATGCTCGGAGCAACCTTGTCAGGATTGCGTACAGCCGCGTCAACAATCTCCATTGATGCACCGTCAATAATCTTTGCAATTCTCAACGGAAGGACTTCCGCAATTGCGTTTGCAATCTTTGCCGCCTCATCGGGGTCAGTTGTTGTTACGGTAACTCTCATAATCTCCGTGTCATTTGTTGAGGTTGAGCTGACCATTCGTGAAAGCTGCTTTGCAGTGTAGTTGCCGCCAATCTTCTTGTTAACCTCTTCATAAGTTGTGCGGTTGTCAAGAATTACACCGTAAGTCTTTACAAGGCTCTGCGCCGCAGTAATCTCAGATGAGCTGATATTGAAACTTGTGTTACCGACTGAGATTGAGCTGTTGTTTACATACAACAGGATTGAGGAAGAATACTCCTCCGGTATTACATACGATGCGATTGAGAAACCGATTGACGCTGAAAGCAACGCCACCAGCACAATCAACCACGCTCTCTGCCAAAGTGCTTTGAAGATATGACGCATATCTATTGCGTAATACTCTCTGTTTGATTTTTCTTTCTTTTCCATGATTTTAACATCTCCCCTTCCGGCCGGGTTTCCCCCGCCTTGATGTCCATTTTTTAACAATAGGCGCAGTACACCCACACCTACGCCATTATCCAATTGTTATTATAAACTCAAACCCGTAATAATGCAATATATAATAGTAAAATAATTATAAAATCTATATATAAAAAATACACAAAATTCTTCACCATTTTTATTCTTTTTTCTACATTTTGCGCTCCTGTCTTTGTCACGGATACACGCCCCCTTTCTGTCCTCTGTAAGAAAACAAAAGAAAACAGGAGCATTAACGAGATAATGAGCGATATTTTCAAAATTCAGCAATCAGGTATATGTTTTTTGACCTTTTCTGACTTTGACTTTATCTGTCTTTTGCTCTATAATCAAAATCAAAGGTCAAAGAAAGTCAAAATCAAACTTGAAAGAGGTGCTATAAAAAATGAATATCAGCGACGAGATTGCCAACCTCATACTTGAGATTCTGGCAAACAGTGAAGGAATTGCAGACATTCAGAGAAATGAACTTGCAACACGCATAGGTTGCGTACCCAGCGCCATAAATTATGTTATAACCTCCCGCTTCACTCCCCAGCAGGGCTACCTTGTTGAGAGCCGCAGAGGTGGCGGTGGATACATCCGCATAACACGCGTCAGTTCAGAAAGACAAAACGTGATAATGCACGTTGTAAACAACATTGGCGCAACGCTTGACGAAAACTCCTGCCGCATAATCCTGCGCGACCTTCTCTACCGCAAACTGCTCAGTGAAGAAGCGGCAAAAATAATTGCAACCGCAACAATGGAGCGTTCACTTTGCGATGTTCCGTCACAATGCAGAGAAAGAGTCCGCGCGACTGTATTCAAATCAATGATTATGTCAACAATGTAATAAGGGGGAATAATTATGCTGTGTCAAAACTGTATGAAAAACGAAGCAAACACCCACATCAAGAAAACAATAAACGGAGAAACTCAGGAAAGTTTCCTCTGCTTTGAGTGTTACACAAAACTCGGCCACGGAAGTTTCAATGAAAACTTTTCATTCGGATTCGGCGAACTGCTCAATCAATTCTTTGGTGACAGCCTTTTGCTCAGCGCAAGAGAGCAGGTCACAAGATGCCCCAAATGCGGCAACAGTTACGAAACAATCGCAAAAAACGGCAAAGTCGGCTGTGAGGAATGTTATAAAATGTTCTATGAGAATATGAAATTCTCTCTCCAGAAAATTCACGGCAAGGTAAAGCACGTTGGCAAGAAACCAATCAGTAAAGGAGGTGCGGAAGATGAACAGCAATAAATGGTACACTCAGACCGGTGAGCAGAATGACATTGTAATCAGCACAAGGATAAGGCTTGCGCGAAACCTTGCTCAATACCCCTTCCCCGCCTATCTGTCCCCCGCCGCACAGAAACAGGTCAACTCGGTGATTATCAAGGCTTTTGAGGAGATTGACACAAACGGTGAACTGCGGATTATTGACATGGAAAGCGTTGACCAGACTGCCGCGGTATCAATGGCTGAAAAGCGAATCACAAGCCCTGAATTCTCACTCAACAGAATGGGAAAAAGCCTTATTGTCACGCAGGATGACTCCGTAAGCATTATGCTCGGAGAGGAGGACCACATCCGCCTGCAGGTTATGAGAGCAGGTCTTGACCTTGAAACAACATTCTCAATCGCAAACGATATTGACGACAAACTCAGCGAAAAACTCACCTTTGCTTTCAACGATGAATTGGGCTATCTTACACAGTGCCCGACCAATCTTGGCACTGCAATGAGAGCGTCAGTATTACTCCATCTGCCCGCAATACGACAGCGCGGAATGATGAATCGTCTTGCGTCAACGGTATCAAAACTCGGCCTTACAATCCGCGGTGCTTACGGTGAGGGCAGCGACACAAAGGGCGATTTCTACCAACTCAGCAATCAGGTTACACTCGGCATTTCAGAAGAAAACGCAATCCAGAATCTCAAATCAATCACCTTGCAAATCATCAATCAGGAGCGTTCTGCAAGACGCGAACTGATGGAAAATGAAAGGTTTGAGGACAATGTATGGCGTGCTTACGGCATACTTACAAACGCAAGAATACTCAACAGTAGTGAATTTATGTCACTGATTTCCCTTGTTATGATCGGTGCATCCCAGGGACTTTTTACAATCGATAATTCCCTTACAAACCGTCTGCTTTTTGAAACCCAGCCGGCAACTCTGGCAACGATTGAGCAGAACGCACGCTACGCAACTGAGCGCGACAGATTAAGGGCAAAGATTGTGCGAAACACCCTGAAAGAATGTGCCGGATAATTTCAGCATTTTTGAGAAAGGTCTGATTATCACAATATGTATAAATTCAATGGCTTTACAGAAAAAGCAAGCAAGGCACTGAACCTTGCAATTTCAATTGCTCAGCAGTCGGGGCACACTTACATCGGCTCGGAGCACGTACTGTACGGCCTTGCAAAAGAAGGCTCGGGAGTTGCGGCACAGATACTCTCGCAGTACGATATCACCGCCCCGAAAATTGAAACCGTTATGACACAAACCATCGGCATCGGAAACGAAACATCACTCTCACATGAGGACTTTACGCCCCGTTGCCAGCGTATTATTGAATACGCGCTTGTTGAGGCACGCAGACTCGGTCACACTTACGTCGGCACAGAGCATCTGCTCAGCGCAATCATCAAGGAAGGTGACAGTTATGCGGTCAAATTCATCAAGAAACTCGGCGTTGCTCCGAGTGCAGTATTAAAAAGCATTATGGAGGCTCTCTGCGCGCAGGATGCAGGAGAAGAAACTCCCCCGCAATCAAATGTCAAACCGCCCAGAAAAAACGCCAAAACCCCGACACTTGAAAAGTACGGCAGAGAACTCACAACCCTTGCAAAACAAGGACTCATTGACCCCGTAATCGGCAGACACGATGAGATTGAACGTGTGATTCAGGTACTTTCACGCCGCACAAAAAACAACCCGTGTTTAATCGGTGAGCCGGGTGTTGGCAAGACCGCAATCGCAGAAGGGCTTGCACTCAAAATCTCACAGGGAGAAGTGCCTGAAACGCTCAAAGACAAGAGAATTTATGCGCTTGACCTGACAGGTATGGTTGCAGGCACAAAGTATCGTGGCGACTTTGAGGACAGAATCAAAAACATCCTTGACGAAATCAAAAACAACAGTGATATCATTGTATTCATTGATGAAATTCACACACTTGTCGGTGCAGGCGCGGCAGAAGGTGCGGTTGATGCGGCAAACATTTTAAAGCCATCACTCGCAAGGGGCGAGTTGCACGTTATTGGCGCAACAACACTCTCCGAATACCGCAAACACATTGAAAAAGACTCCGCACTTGAAAGACGTTTCCAACCCGTTACTGTGGGTGAGCCAAGTGAGGATGAAGCGGTTGAGATACTCAAAGGTCTGCGTCCTAAATACGAAGCACATCACAAAGTAAAAATAACTGACGAAGCAATTACTGCTGCCGTCAGACTCTCTGTAAGATATATTACAGACAGATTCCTGCCCGACAAGGCGATTGACCTGATTGATGAGGCAGGGTCAAGGATAAGGCTCCGCGCCGTTACCGCACCGCCCGACATCAAGGCGTTGGAAGACAAACTCAAGAAAATCAAGGAGTCAAAATCCGAGGCGGTCAATATGCAGGACTTTGAATCGGCGGCAAAACTGCGTGACGAAGAAAAGAAACTCAACGAAGAAATTGAATCCGTCAAAGGTCAGTGGGAAGAAAACACGGCACGCTCAAACGGTGAAGTAACCGCGCAGGAAATTGCAGAAATTGTGTCAGGCTGGACGGGTGTCCCCGTTGTGCAACTAACAAAGGAAGAAAGCGAAAAGCTGCTCAATTTAGAGGAGAAACTGCACGAAAGGATAATCGGTCAGGATGAAGCGGTAAAAGCCGTTTCAAAGGCTATCAGACGCGGCAGAGTGGGTCTTAAAAATCCAAACCGTCCGACAGGCTCATTCATCTTCCTTGGCCCGACAGGCGTTGGTAAAACAGAGGTCTGCAAAGCGTTGGCACAGACAATGTTTGGCAGTGAAAGCGCGATGATACGCCTTGATATGTCCGAATATATGGAAAAGCACACCGTGTCAAAAATGATTGGCTCTCCCCCGGGTTACGTCGGTTATGACGAGGGTGGACAGCTGACAGAAAAAATAAGGCGAAAGCCCTACTGCGTGTTACTTTTTGATGAAATTGAAAAGGCACATCCCGACGTTTTCAATATGCTGTTGCAGATTCTTGAGGACGGAATACTCACGGATGCGCAGGACAGAAAAGTTGATTTCAAAAACACTGTCATCATTATGACGTCAAACGTCGGCGCGTCACTGATTTCAGCAAAGCGCAGAGGACTCGGATTCTCCGCGGATGATGAATCACAAGCAAAAAGCAACACAAAAGAGTTAATCAACGCTGAACTTAAAAAGACTTTCCGCCCTGAATTTCTCAACCGTATTGACGATATAATCATTTTCAATCATCTGACAAAAGCGGAGATACACAACATTGCACGAAATATGCTCCGCGAATTGTCATCAAGAGCAAAATCAATGGGCATTACTCTCGCCTTTTCCGACAATGTTATTGAACAGATTGCTTCCGTTGGATTTGATGAAACTTACGGCGCAAGACCGCTTCGCAGGGCAATTCAATCAGAGATTGAGGATATGTTGTCAGAAGAAATTCTCAAAGGCAATCTGAAATCGGGAGAGAATTACGTCTGTGATTTTACAGACAACGCGTACAAAATTGCAGTTTCGACCGAAAGCGACACAACCGAAATATAATTTTTAATTAAAAAACTATTGATTTTTTAACGAAACTGTACTAATATAGTAATTAGCACTCTATGCCAACGAGTGCTAATTATTTGTCAAAAATTTCTAACATTATATAAGGAGGATTTTCAAAATGACTATTAAACCCCTTTTGGACAGAGTTGTTCTCAAGCAGGCAGAAGTTGAGGAGACAACAAAGAGCGGTCTTATCATCGCGTCCGCTGCTCAGGAGAAACCGCAGGTTGCTGAAGTTGTCGCAGTTGGCCCCGGTGGAATCGTTGACGGCAAAGAAATCGTAATGCAGGTTAAAGTCGGTGACAAGGTAATCATCGGCAAATACGCAGGCACAGAGGTTAAACTTGACAAGGATGAATACACAATCGTCCGTCAGGCTGACATTCTTGCAGTTGTAGAATAATTACAGGAGGATTTTTGATTTATGGCTAAAGATATCATTTATGGTGAGGATGCCCGCAAGGCTTTACAGGCGGGTATTGACAAACTCAGCAATACAGTAAAAATCACACTCGGCCCGAAGGGCAGAAACGTTGTGCTTGACAGAAAGTACGGCGCTCCCCTTATCACAAACGACGGCGTTACAATCGCAAAGGAAATTGAACTTGATGACGCATTTGAAAATATGGGCGCTCAGCTTGTAAAAGAAGTTGCAACAAAGACAAACGACGTTGCAGGTGACGGCACAACAACCGCAACTCTCCTTGCTCAGGCACTTGTAAGAGAAGGTATGAAAAACGTTGCAGCGGGTGCAAACCCGATGATTGTTAAGCGTGGCATTCAGAAGGCTGTTAACGCAGCAGTTGAAGCAGTTAAGGCAAGTTCCAAACCCGTCAGCTGCAGCGACGATATTGCAAGAGTTGCAACCGTTTCCGCTGACGATGCTCTCATCGGTAAATTCATCGCAGAGGCTATGGATAAAGTTACCGCTGACGGTGTAATCACAGTTGAGGAATCAAAAACCGCTGAAACATACTCCGAAGTTGTTGAGGGTATGCAGTTTGACAGAGGTTACATCTCTCCGTACATGGTTACTGATACAGATAAGATGGTAGCAGTTATTGATGGCGCTGTAATCCTTATCACAGACAAGAAGATTTCAAACATTCAGGAGATTCTTCCCCTTCTTGAGCAGGTGCTCCAGGCCGGCAAGAAACTCGTTATCATCGCTGAGGACGTTGAGGGTGAGGCTCTTGCAACATTGCTCGTAAACAAACTCCGCGGCACATTCACCTGCATCGCTGTCAAGGCTCCCGGCTTTGGTGACAGACGCAAGGAAATGCTTCAGGATATTGCAATTCTCACAGGCGGTGAGGTTATCACATCCGACCTCGGCCTTGAACTTAAAGACGCTTGCCTTGACCAGCTCGGTATTGCCCGTCAGGTTAAAATCTCCAAGGAAAACACAATCATCGTTGACGGTGCAGGTGAGTCCGACTCCATCAAAGCAAGAATTATGCAGATCAAATCCCAGATTGAAACAACAACTTCTGAGTTTGACCGTGAGAAACTTCAGGAGCGTCTTGCAAAACTCTCCGGCGGTGTTGCAGTAATCAAAGTTGGTGCTGCTACTGAGACAGAGATGAAAGAAAAGAAACTCCGCATTGAAGATGCTCTTGCTGCAACAAAGGCTGCGGTTGAGGAAGGAATTGTTGCAGGCGGTGGTGTTGCTCTCATCAACGCAATTGACAGCGTTGAGAAACTTCTTGACACAGACATCGCTGACGAAAAGACAGGCATTAAAATCGTTCTCCGCGCACTTGAAGAGCCTGTACGTCAGATTGCTGCAAACGCAGGTCTTGAAGGCTCTGTAATCGTTGAATACATCAAATCCTGCGGTAAGAAGGGCTATGGCTTCAACTTTGCAACCGAGGAATATGCAGATATGATGAGCGCCGGTATTGTTGACCCCACAAAGGTTACACGCTCCGCACTCCAGAATGCTGCTTCCGTTGCATCAATGGTGCTCACAACTGAGTCCCTTGTTGCTGAGAAGAAAGACCCCGCGGCTGATGCCGCTGCTGCCGCTGCAATGGCAGGTCAGGGCGGAATGTACTAATTCCCGAAATAAAACAAACCCGATGTTGCTTTTGTGACATCGGGCTTTTTTATTGAAACAGACAACGTATTATGATATAATCTGCGGTAACAGACACAAGGTGGGACAGTTATGATTTTCAGAAAGTTTTTTCATAAAATCAAAATAATCATTCTGCGCAAACTCGGCAGAGCACTCCCCTCCACTTCTCAGGCAAAGGATTACGGCAACAAGGGCGAAAACAATTTTGCGTGGCTTATCAAGGAAGCACTGCCACAATGCAGGGTTAAAAAGAATGTTATCATCAGCACCGCTGACGGTAACGCGGAAATTGACTGCCTTGTGATTTATGCAAACAAGGTCTTTGCCGTTGAGGTCAAGAATTGGAAAGGTACGATTATTGAACGCAAGAACAATTTTGTTCAGCACAAGGTTGACAGATGGACGGGCGAAGTGCACTCAAAGAAACTCAAATCACCGTTTAAGCAGATTAACCGCTCAATCTACCTTTTACGTAAGCAGATACCCGTTCAGGCGTGGGTCAATGCGGTTGTGTTTTTTGACAGTGCGGAAAGCATTGACGCAGAAAATGACGTTGCGTGGTTTTGCGACATAAAGAAACTTGCATCATACATCAGGCACAATGGCGAATCATCCCCCGCCGCAGAGGCGTTTTTCAGCAAATGCATCTGCGCGGACACATTGTATTCACTCAAAAAAGGCAGAACGATGCAGGGCGTGATTATGGGTGAATCACTGAAATTCAGCACAAGTCAGGGCGAAGTGTCACGCAAGGATATAGACCATATTAAAATAAATCATCATCCGTCATACGATGATTTGAAAATTGAACTTGTTAATGGCACTTACAGAAGAATCAAAGAAGAAAACGCCAAAGTCAGAGTATGGGACAATGGCATTTATAGAGATTATTCACTCAGCAAGATTGAACTTATTGACCTTGGCAGAGCGGAGTAACATTTCGGGTTCAAGTCATTTATTTGAATATAATCATAACCACCAGTTCAACTGGCGGTTTGCTCTGCCCCTGTAAGGGGCACTGAAATATTATCACTGCAACCCATAAAACGGGTAAGAATACGGTTTTATCGGATCCCTCTGACGAGGGAGCTGGATTTTTGCGTAGCAAAAAGACTGAGGGAGAGGAAACGGTGACTACCCCTCCGGCTGCGGCGTTGCCGCAGGCACCTCCCCCGACAAGGGGAGGCGAATATTTGGCTC
>JAZQTF010000205.1:0-2989 GCA_045630445.1 Acutalibacteraceae bacterium | reverse complement strand
CGCATAGTTTCAGAATATTATACCATATTACAATTATATTTACAATAATAAATTAACAAAAAACGCTGCTCAAATTACTTTGAACAGCGTGATCTGATATTAAAAATTGATTCGTCTTTCTTCAACAACAAGTTTGCCTTTTGTAATCTTTGCTTTTATGTTCAAAACATACTCCCCCAGCAAACCGAGGAACATCATCTGCGCCGAACCGAACAATCCGATTGCAGACAGCACTGCAAATTTATACATCGGGAATTCACCGCCAACGCAAAGCTTCACAATCAAGTAAGCCAGTGCAGAAACAAATGTTGCCAGGAACAGAAAAACGCCCAAAACTTCTGATATACGAACGGCTTTCTTTGAAATATCAACAAGAGTCGTCATCACTATACTGTACAAATCGGAGAGTTTGTTTCCGCTTTTTCCCGAAACTCTTTTTTCTTGCTTATAATATACTTTTGCATATTTATACCCGATATTCACAACATAATTCACATTCATATCAGTAACGTTGTGTTCACGGAACGATTCAAGAACCGACCTGTCAAAAAGTCCGAAGCCTGAAAAATTCTCCACAAACTCCTTATCTGACAGAAAGCGCATCACCTTATAGTAAAGCCTTCTGAAAAGATTCATGCTCTCACTTTCTTTTCTGTCCGATTGCTTGACACCGCAAACGATTTTATTCCCCTGCTTCCATTTTTCCACAAAGACGGGAATTATATCAAGAGGCACCTGAAAATCGGCACAGATTATTACTGCGCAATCGCCACTGGCACTTCTTAATCCATTAAAGCCCGAATTTGTTGCGCCAAAATTACGCACATTGAAGATTGCCTTTACATTCTTATCGTATGCACATAACTGCTCAATTTTTTGTTGAGTGGAGTCAGTTGAATGGTTGTCCGAGAAAATAATCTCATAGTCAAACTCGGGCAGACGTTCTGCTAACATCGCCCTTAATTCCTTATAAAGCGGAAAAACGTTATTTTCCTCATTATAAACCATTGTCACTATACTGATTTTTTCTCTCTTTAATTGCATTATCTGTATCTTCCCCACATAATGTTTTTAAGACCTTTTCTGCCATAACGGCAGATATACAGGAACAAGTAATCAATTCCCGCCTCCAGTGTCGGAAAAGCGTTGCCCTGCGTCACTTCATAATGATATCTTAAAAAATAATCATTCATTTTTCTTTTTTCGGCATCCGTCATAACGTAGTCCTCAAAACTGACAAGCGACTCCAACTCCTGATTATCAGTCATTGAACGGATGTGATATTTGTCCGGATTTTTCATAATCAATGCATTCTTTTTAAGATAGAACAACGTTGAAACAAAGCTATCCATATAATCCGTGTTGCAGACGGTTTCTATCGTTTGCATTGCTTCCTCACGAGTTTCACTCGGAAATCCCATAACGCAGCACAGATGATTCCATATTCCCGCATCCGCTGCATCCTGCAATATTTTGTCACGGCTGTTGAAATCAACACCCTTATTCATAAGAGTCACAACTCTCTCATTTGCTGATTCGTAACCATAATCAAGGCGTCTGCATCCTGAACGATACAATTCATCAAACAATTCCCTCGTGAAGCCTTTGTCAAACCTTGCGAAACTATAATACTCTATTTTTAAATTTCTTTTCAATATTTCCCGTGCAAATTTTTCGGCATAGGACGGATGTATATGTTCATCCGTTGCAATGAACTTTCTCACACCATATTTTTCAACAAGCATTTCAATTTCATCAACCGCTTTTGAAACTGATTTGAGATGAAAATTCGGCTTCCCGAAATAGAAATCACAAAAACTGCACTTGCCCCAGAAGCAGCCCTTTGATGTCTGATACAACAAGGCGTTATCGGGAGTGAAATATTTTTTAAGGTCATACCCATCATAACACGCAGGTGCTATATTATCAAGGTCTGTAACTGCCACGTACGGATTGAATACCACTTCGCCATCTGCGTTTACATACCCTATGTTCGAAACTTCTTCAATTGGAATTTCGCCGTTTACGTATCGCGCAAGTTCAACAATGGAACGCTCCCCCTCACCATACGCCAACGAGTCGCAAATTTCAAAAACTTTTCTTATATTTTTCTTATCTTCCTTAATTATGGAAGAAAAGAATCCACCAACTGTTATATGCGCTTTTGTTCTCTCACGCAGCATTCTGACAAGGGTAAGCCCCGGCATAAGCTGCTGCTTTGAAGGAATTGACACGCCGATCATATCGTATTGTTCAAGATTCAATTCATCCAATTTATTCTCAAAGAAATCGATAAAAATATTTTCTTCCCTGCTGTAATTCTGATACATAAGGCTTTCATAAGTCACGGTAAACAGCGGGTTTTTATAGTTAGCCATCGTCATCTGTGCGGGTGCGTACGGCAACAACACGATGTCAAGCGCATCCTGAACCGTTTTGAGCGCACGGACAAATTCGAAGGCCTCATAAAACCTTTCCGTCCTTAACACAGATACAGCGTCATCAATATTCTGTATTGTCTTTTCAAATTTATCCGACTTTGTTTCGATATACGCTTTGATCGTCCGAAACTTTATTATCCTGGATTTTATATCAATAGTATAATTGTCAATTTCACTTTCATTGTAATTATTGTTTTCAAAAAAATCCGTTAATTCTACAAACAAACTCTTGATCTTTGCAACAGATTTTTCAACAAAACTGCTTCTGAGAATTTCATCATAAAATTCTACATTAAGATCACGTCCAACGCAAGAGAATCCGTTTGCATTAAGTTGGCCTGACAATAATGGCACAGCTAAATGCGGATTTATCGGATGCCATTGCGGAGGAGTCAACAACAAAGTTTTCAAGTAAAATCAACCCTTTGAATTTTATGGTTTTAAAATTTTAAAGGCACTCAAAACGATTAACGATCTGAGTGCCTTTGTTTTAAGTGTTAAGTCTTAATTACTTCTTAAGCTCTTCAAGAAGTGCGGGAAGAACCTTG
>JAZQTF010000204.1:0-7522 GCA_045630445.1 Acutalibacteraceae bacterium | reverse complement strand
AGGAGCAGTCAAATAAAATATTTGCAAATTGAAACCACCGGTGTATGCTGGAACATCCATTACTTCACCCGCAAAGTATAACCCTTCAACAAATTTTGATTCCATTGTTTTGGGGTTAAGCTCTGAAACTTTGACTCCGCCCGATGTTATAATCGCTTCTTTAATCGGCCTGAATCCGTTAATTGTCAGTCTGAATTCCTTGATTGTTTTCAATAACGAAAGACGCATTTCCTTTGTTATCTGATTTACTTTGCAATCTTGGGGAATACCTGAACGTTCAATTATCACAGGAATCATTTTTGACGGCAAAAGTTTGTTAAGAGCATTTGCAAATATTTTATTTGACTGCTCCTCAAAATCACGCCTTATTCTTGCATCAAGTTGCTGCTCATCAAGTGCAGGTTTCAGATCAATTATAAACTCATAACGACCTGACTCCATATCTCTGATATGAGAACTTGCACTGAGGACTACGGGGCCTGAAATTCCGAAGTGTGTAAACAACATTTCACCAAAATCAGTGTATATATCTTTTCTATTATAACTGTCAACAACCCTGATTGCAACATTTTTTAATGAAAGTCCCTGCATTTCGGCACAACAATTTTCTTTTATCTCAAACGGAACCAATGACGGACGCAACGGCACAATGCTATGGCCTGCCTGTTTGGCAAGAGTATAACCGTCACCCGTTGACCCTGTTAACGGATAGGATTTTCCGCCCGTTGCAACAATAACTCTGTCCGCTGAATACTCGGCTTTGTTTTCAGTTTTAACACCGACCACTTTACCATCGTCAATAACAAGCGCTTCAACACGGTCATTGATAAGTTTAACATTTTTCTTCGACGCAAATTTTACAAGTGCATCAACAATATCAACCGCTTTATCACTGACAGGAAAAACTCTCTGCCCGCGTTCAACTTTAAGCGGTACACCCAGTTTTTCAAACAAATCCATTGTGTCCCATGAAGAAAAAGCATTGAATGCACTATAAAGAAAACGTCCGTTTTCATAAGTTGCTTCAACGAGTTCTTCATTTGAACACGCGTTAGTGACGTTGCACCTGCCCTTACCTGTAATCATCAGTTTTCTTGCAGGACGCGGACTGCGCTCAATTAAAAGTATTTCATTTTCATTATTCTCCGCTGCAACACCGGCAGCCATAAGACCGGCCGCACCTGCACCAACGATGATGATTTTCATTAAACTGACTCCCTTTGAGTTTATCTTAAAAATTTACGGATAAGCCTACTCCAGACTCTTGTGTAAACGATAACAATACGTGTAAAGGCAAGATCATAAATTAAAAACAAGACGTTACCAAGTGCCAATAAAATTACGACTCCGACTTTCATTGAAACATATTCGGATGAAATATCAATTCCAAAGAATTTTATCAACACAAAATATGCCATAACAACCGAAGCGTTGAAAATAACGTATTTAAGAACCCATTCAATAACCTTGAATTTAATGCTCTCCAAAACAGGTTTCAGAATTGGATAATATCCAAAAAAAGCAACGTAAATAACTGCAGATTCTTTTTCAGCGACAAACAGCATTGATAAAACAGACACTACCATATATACCATAAATGCCCATTTTTTACCCATCTCAACAACCATAATTATCAGCAACAAACCAACAATTATCGGCGTTGAATAGATAAGCACAGGTATTACGCCCGTAAGCATCATAAGACATATTGACAACGCTGCAATCATTCCGCCAACTGCGACGCGTTTGCTTGTGTTATTTCTATAATTTCTTCTGTTCATAATCAGCAACAATCACAGCAATTACAAAGACATTCCGCACAAATAAGTGCCTGACAAACATCACACGCTGTGCAACCTGCGTTTTGTGAAGGGTCTGTTGTACGATAGTTTGCAGTTCTTCTACGGTTTATATTTTCATAAGCAACGCGATATTCAGCATTACCAGGATCCATATTGTATGCGGTTGTAAAATCATTTGAGGCACTTTCAAAGTAGCCTCTCTTCTGATTGATATTACCACTGAGGAAATACCACTCCGCAGTTCTGTTATTACCGGGAACACTATTCAGAAGATCTTCCGCCTTATTAAGATCCCCTGTTCTTATATAATTTCTTACTTCTCTTGTGATGCCACTGTAATCACAAGAACCGATTATTGCATCGTATGCCTCGTTGAGTTCCCTGAGTTTGCTCTGTGAATACTCATCTGTATTACCGTAATATTGCTTTGAAAGTAACTTATATGCTTCTTTGATTTCATCAACACTTGCATCCCTTGAAACTCCAAGAACGTCATATGGATTTTTCATTTTTATTCCTCACTTTCTTTTGCAGCGTTTTCCTGCGCCTGACTCATACCATCTCTGATAATATTATTTAATATGGATTCAAAATGGTATAATTTAATTTTTTCAAACTCGTTTACGATTTCTCCCAAAGTAAAATTGAGAACGCCAAAAGCGTATTGTTTCAAATCACAAATATTTTTTCCGTTTGCATTACTTAAAAACACATTGAAGATACCTTTTTTCGCATCGTCATCAATATCATCAAACGCATCAATAAGATATATCCATCTGCCAAGACAATAACCGAATCTTGAGAATTTATCTGCATCTTCCTTATTAGCACACGCAAACAAAGAGCCTAACATTTTAGCAGTTGGATCCGCCGCTTTATCAATAGTAATGTTCTTTTCACTCTCAACTCTGCGTTGTTCTTCAATATAAGTTTTTGCAATATTTTTAACATCAGGATATTCATTACCTGCTTTTTTGAATTTGCGATTAAAAAACAGTTTTATGAATCTGTAACCAAGACTCTTAAAAAACTTATTATCCTCAATAGCATCAAGGATTTTGTAATACGTAAGAATGATTGTAGCCGCGGAAGCAAAATCAAATTCAGACTCTCCGCTTACGCATCGGTTACACTTTTTGAAAGGATTGACAGCACATCTGCACTTTTCAAAACACGGACAATTCTCATTAATTCCAAGTTCAAAAAGCACAAGAAAAGTACATTCATAATTCAACGCAAAAGTTGAAATCAAACCGTAATTCTTTTTTAGATTTTTACAAAGTGTACAATACACTGCTTTGTATGTTTCAAACTCTTTGAATTTAAGTTCCGGTTTGTGCACTTTCAGATAACCAAACAATCATTATACCCCTTTATACAATACTTTCAAAAGCCTGTCTAATTGTTTTAACACCAATGATTTCAATATCCTTCTTCAATCCAGCAGGGATTGATTTGAGATTATTATAAGGAATGATGCACTTCTTGAAGCCAAGTCTCGCTGCTTCGATAACTCTCATATCGCAATTGTTAACCGCCCTGATTTCACCTGCAAGTCCAACTTCACCGAATGCGATAACATCATCAGGCACAACAACATCTTTGAGGCTTGAAATAAGTGTAACTGCAACAGTAAGGTCTGCGGCAGGCTCGTTTAATTTGATTCCACCAATAACATTGACATAAGCATCCATATTGCCAAAGAAATAACCGCATCTTTTTTCGAGAACAGCAATAATCATCGACAGACGATTGTAATCAAAACCTGTTGCCATTCGTCTTGGTGTACCGAATCCGGTCGGAGTAACCAATCCCTGAACTTCAGAAAGAATAATTCTTGACCCTTCATTTATACACGCGATACATGTACCTGATGCACTTTGCGGTCTGCCTGAAATGAGCATAAGCGACGGATTCTCCACTTCACGTAAACCCTCGTTAACCATCTCAAAAACACCAATCTCATTTGTTGAACCAAAGCGGTTTTTGACCGCTCTGAGAATTCTGTAAGACAAATGTCTTTCACCCTCAAAATAAAGCACCGTGTCAACAATATGTTCAAGCACTTTCGGACCTGCAATCGCACCGTCTTTATTGACATGGCCAATTACAAAAATCGGTATATCAAGGCTCTTTCCAAGTTGCATCAATAATGAAGTACATTCTCTTATCTGCGAAACACTGCCGGGACTTGATGTAAGTTCAGTGAGATTCATCGTCTGGATTGAATCCACAATAACCATATCATAGTTTTCACTTTTTACGTATTCCGCAATTCCAAGCACATCTGTTTCAGCAAGGATATAAAGATTGTCAGTATTTACTCCAAGTCTCTTTGCTCTCATCTTTATCTGATGCGCAGACTCCTCACCCGAAACATACAATATTTTAAGATTTTTACCAAGATATTCGCAAATCTGCAGAAAGATTGTTGATTTACCAATACCTGGATCACCGCCAAGCAAAACGATTGATCCACGAACAATTCCGCCACCGAGTACACGGTCAAGTTCTTTCATACCGGTGCTGTAACGCTGCATCGTTTCGCTTTCAATATTTGAAAGTTGCTTTACGTTTGAAACTATATGCACCGCGTTAGTTGTTTGCTTTTTTGACGTTGTTTCTTTTGATTGAACTTCTTCAACCAGAGTGTTCCACTCTCCACAACCAGGACATTGGCCGTACCATTTTGTATTTTCTTTTCCACACTGGGTGCAAACAAAGACTGTTTTAAACTTATTAGCCATAACTATTCTCCTGAGTTTATCTTTTCTGTGTATTTTAATATTCCATTTACAATACTCAATGCCATTTTTTGCTGATATTCTTCTGTTTTGAGTAAAGCAAGTTCATTTGCATTTGATAAGAATCCGCACTCAATCATTACAGATGGTTTTTCAGAATTGTGAAGCAGATACAAGGTTTTGTCAGCGCGTTTAATCTGACGGTTATTATCATTTTGCAACGTATCAACAACCGTTTGCTGAATAATCTGTGCAAGAATTTCACTGTTTTCATTGTTGGTTGAATAGAAAACCTGAGTACCGCTATACTTTGACTGCTCAAAATAATTCTGATGTATGCTGACTGAAATACAATTTTCTGTGCTGTTGATAATATTCAGTCTGTTGTGCAGGTCAGAAACCTTCTTTTCCCTTATTGTATCAGCATCGTCGTTGTGAATGGATTTGTCCTCATCCCTTATCATAACGGTTTCAAAGCCATATAATTCGAGGACATCTCGCAATTTGAGCGCAATACTTAAATTTATTTCTTTTTCAACTGTGCCATCAATCCCTACTGACCCACCATCAACTCCACCATGGCCGGCATCAATAATAACAGTTGGCAACGTTGAAACAGTTGCTGATGAAACATAAACAGAAACAGATGCAGAAGTAATTTTTTGTACACTGACAATTGATATTACAAGCAAAATCGCTACTGCGCTGTACATAACAATATTTTTCTTTAACATATAACCACTCCTTAAAAACAATCAGTAAAGTTATATGTTTTGAGATTTATTGCTATGATAAATGACATTATACTATTTATATTTTAAATTTAATTTTAACACATTTATATCTTAAAGTAAACAAAAATATCGCCGAAACAACAAGTTCGGCGATATTTTTTAAAATTCATTTTCACTTGTAAGTTTACATGTTATTTCAAAGGTTTCTTTTGTTTCGGGGCGGAAAAACTCAAGAGTAATTTTATCTCCTGCAACAGCAGATGTCACAGCATCATTCATCAATTCAATTCTGTCAAGTTTTTCTCCATTAACCCCTATCAACAAATCTCCCTCGCGTACATCGTAATTTGCAAGGTCACTCTTTTCACTTATTTCCATAATTAAAACACTTGCGGGCGGAAGATTGTTTTCACTTACAATATCACCATATTCTGATACTGAATCAAATTCAAGATAGCTTATTCCAAGCAATGCCCGTCTTACAACAATTCCGTACTGAATAATGTCATCAATTGCATTTTTTGCATACGAGACAGAAACCGCAAAACCAACACCCTCATAATTGTAAACGGACATTCTTGAGGATACAATTCCTACAACTTGTCCATATTCATTTACAAGTGCGCCGCCTGAATAACCGTAATTTACCGTAGCGGTATGCTGAATAACACGATACTCTGACCCGTTACCTACAGTTATATACTGATTCGGTGAAGATATAATACCATCTGTTATTGAATATGAAAATCCGGAATTACCCTGTGTGCCAACCGCCCAGATATCTTGTCCGCTTTTAAGATACGCGGAATCAGCAAACTCAGCAGGTTGCAATCCTTCAGCCTCAATTTTAATAACACCGATATCTGTCACATCGTCATAACCTATTACCTGTGCATTATACTCAACGTTATTGCTAAGACGAACACGATAAGTTGTTAAAGCACCCGTTTCATTGATAATATGTGCACATGTGATTATATAACCATCACTTGTCATAATCACGCCGGAGCCGGAATAATTAAGCATACCATCATGATAAACAAGCACTGTGACAATACTGGGTGATAAACGCTCAGCGATTTCAACCGCACTATAACCCTCACCGTTTGCCACACCTGAAATCACAAGTTGCGGACGATTTTCATCATACGGACGGGTTGTCTGTGTAATCTGACCCGACGTTGTTTTAGTCGTCTCATCGTCTGGTATATCAACAAATATTGACACAATAGACACTATTGAAATAAGTGCTACAACCGCCAGCATAATAACAAAAACTAACAAACCATTCTGTGTCTTTGGCGGTTTACGATATGAACTGAACATAATGGATTCAGCAGATATTTCATTTAACGTTGATTCCTGATCAACGTATTGATTCTGTTTCACAGGAGCATTATCAATTTTAAAAAGAAACTCCTCGTTGTTATTAAACTTAATCATAAATACTCCTGTCTGAAAATTCTTTTATGCGCACGGAATCCAGAATGAGAATTCGCAATATTTACCCCATTCACTCTTTACGGAAACTTCTCCGCCGTGCATTTCAACAATGCTGCGAACAAGGAACAATCCAAGACCTGTGCTCTTTGCGTTCATTCCCCTTGATTTGTCAACCTTATAGAAACGATCAAATACCATTGGCAAATCCTCAGGAGAAATACCCGTTCCACTGTTTTGCAAACTGAAATACATACGATCATTTTTAACATTGACCGCAAATTTCATATATCCATCACTATTTGTGAATTTAACGGCGTTGTCAACAAGATTGTAAATAACCTGATACAAAAGGTCATAATCGGCAACAACCATTGTTTTATCAATTGTATCCAGTCCAAGCACTTCAATTCCCTTTTTATCAATAAGTTGTTCAAAGGAAAGAGCAATGGCAAATATTTGTTGCGCAATATCATAGGGTTGTTTTTTCAGTTGCAAACTACCTGATTCAATTCGTGAAAGGTTGAGTAAAATCGTGATAAGTTTTGTAAGACGCTTAACTTCATCTGAAACAAGTTCAAGGTATTCCTTGTGCTTTTCTTCGGGGATTGTTCCATCAATGATACCACTTACAAATCCCGAAATAGTCGTCATTGGCGTTTTGAACTCATGAGAAACGTTTGCAACAAAACTTCGTCTTGAATGCTCGGAGTTTGCTATCTCCGCGGCCATTGAATTGAATGCTTTGCCAAGTTCACCAAACTCATCATCCGTTGTAACTTTCACGCGGTATGAATAATCG
>JAZQTF010000203.1:0-6458 GCA_045630445.1 Acutalibacteraceae bacterium | reverse complement strand
ACAAGCTTACATAAATGGCCGCTATGACAAGAATAAGAAGAACAATAATAAAAATGTTATAAAACCATCTCTTTGTTATTCCTTTAAAGAACAAGTTTACTGCACCTCCTTTAAGCGGATTTAAACAACAATCAACTTAATCAGCAATCCAGCGATAACCAAGCCCCCAGATTGTGAGAAGATGTCTGCTGTTATTCGGGTCATCCTCAATCTTAACTCTGAGTCTGCGTATATTAACATCAACAACCTTTTCATCGCCGAAATAATTTTCGCCCCAGATTTTTTCAAGGATGAATGAACGACTGAGTGTTTCACCTCGATTTTCAAAAAACAGATACATAATCTGAAACTCAACATGAGTCAGCTCTATACGTTCATTATTTTTCAAAAATGTGCGATCTATTTTGTTAAGAGCAAAGCAACCCTGCCTGATAACGTTAGTTGCTTTATCATCATTTGCAATCTCACGACTTATGCTGACGCGTCTGTAAATAGATTCAAGTCTCGCCATCAGCTCTGATGGCGAAAACGGTTTTGTAATGTAATCATCCGCACCTGCAAAAAGACCTGTAATCTTATCCTCTTCCTGCGTTTTTGCGGTCAACATAACAATTCCGAGTGTGCGACTTTTTTCTCTTAATATCTTGCTCAGCGTTACACCGTCCATTTCCGGCATCATAACATCACACAGCACAATGTCAATATCCGTGTTGTTATTATAAATTTCCAGGGCCTCAACTCCGTTTGCCGCTTCAAAAGTCTTGTATCCGTTATGCACGAGATTTATAACAATAAATTCACGTATTGAACGTTCATCTTCAACGACTAATATTTTTTTCGCGACACACGCCTCCAAAATTATTTAATTATCTCTATCACCGTTGTTCTATCGACAGATTCAGCACCAAAACGTATAGCATAAACCAAAGAACCATAAATTTTTACAAGTGAATATTTATTTTCGCTACTGTCCGTATATTCAGCCACATAATCATTCCATTCAGACAATGTGAAAACTTTTGTGGACATATATATTCCACCATATTTATCATTTCGGGGTTTATTTTTTTCTATATCCCATTTGTAAATAATGTATTCATTTTCTGAGCTGTTTTCCACAAACGCAGAATCCGCACACCACTGCTCAGGAATAACGAGCATATAATTAAACTCCTGATTTACAACGCTGTGTTTTATTATTGTTTCATCATAATCAACCCATGCGATTATATACTCGGTTGTTAAATATTCAGGATCAACCCAGCCAACCTTGTTAGTATTGTTAAACGGGAGTAATGTCGGAATTTCTATAAGGCCATCGTTATTGACATCCATTGAAGTTACTGTACTCTGTCTTTTATAACTTCTTTCGGTGCCTGACAATGTTTCTTTCTCTGCGTCCCATGAAATAATTTCTGTTTCAAGCCAATCATAACCGCCGCTATAACTGTCAACAACAACCACAGGATTGTATGTTACGCTGTTCACTTCCGTCTGCGGTGCAGCAACAACATTTGCATAACCTATGGCAAGAGTGTCATTAAGTTGTTTGCTACTTCTGAACTTCAAAACTCCTGATGAAATATCATAAGTGTAAAGACGCGCCATCGGATTACTATAAATGCTGGCAATTCTGTCAACGGTGAACATAAGAATTTCCAACCCATCATTATCGGGAATCATGTCAACCACAACCGCTTCGCTGCAATCAACACTCTCACCTGCTATTACAAGTTCATCACCATTGAATTTATAAACTTCAAGAGTTCGCATTGTATCATTTGTGGTCTTTTCCCAGATAACAACAATCTCTTTTACATCGTTATTATCAAGGTCATAAAACCCAACACTGTATACATCACTGCAACCATTACTCTTGATAGATTGCTTCATCACCCACGAACCGTCTTTTTTATCAAGAAAGCCAAGATAAAGATCAGTCTTCTGCTTGTAGAAAACAATCGCTTCGTTTGAATCATCACTATCAATGTTGAAAATTGTGTATGCAGAACGATGATCACCCGAACTGGGACTTCTCAAAGAAAAAGAACTATACAAGCTATTTTCAAGTGCCTGCTTGATCTGCTCATAATCACCCGTAAGTGCCGGGGGTTGCATAAGCTCCTGTATGCCCTTGTTGGTGAGTCCATCTATAATATCGCATCCACCGAGAAGAAAGCTCATCAGACACACTGTCAAAAGCACTATCGCATAAATTTTGGATTTACCGGGCATAACAAATCCCCCTTTCATTACAGAATCAAGTTCAATTATTCAAACACGTTATAGGATTTCAACAAATCAATAACCTTACGGACATCTTCCTTTGCCTTTTCTTCGCTGACATCATATTCATCAAGCATCTTTTTCACAACTTCATCTTCATCTGCGCCATCAACAAGAATGCTCCATATAAACGCTGCCGTTTCGTTGAGAGTCATCAGACCGTTAAACTCAACAACCTGTTCCCCTGCAGGTACAACAACGTATGCACCGGCAATTTCACGAATGAGATAACCATCTTTTATTTTCATAGCAAATCCCCCTCACTTGACGCGAATTCCAAATATATTTTAATTATTAATATAATATACCATAATATAGGCAATTAAAGCAATAGTTTTTTACAAATAATGTTATTAAAAATCTATTGACTATTGCAAATAAAACGGATAAAATAATGTTGATTCAAGATTAAAGAAAGTCGGTGAAACAAACATGGATAACGAATACAATCCCGACCTCATAACAGTTGAGGACGAATCAGGGAAAAAACACAGTTTTGAAATACTTGATACCGTTGAATTAAATGGCGGCAGATATGTTGCCTTGCTCCCCGTTTATGAAGAGGCGGAGGAATTGCTCAATGACGACGGAGAACTTGTAATTCTCAAAGTTGTTGAAGAAGGCGACGAAGATGTTCTTGTCACAATCGATGACGATGACGAATTCAACAAAGTTGCAACAATCTTTGAAGAAAATCTCTCAGAACTTTTTGAATTGAACATAGAAGATTAGTTCATTCGCCCTGCTGTGTTCGAGTAACGGGTTTTATAACCCAACGTTCTTTATAATAGGGAGCCAAATCTCTTGTAATGGGGAATGCAGACCTCCCGACTTTTGTCGGACGAAGGGAGCCAAAGTTACGAGGACGCACCCACCTGCAAATAGCAGGTTATCATTATCCGTGATACGGCATGGTGGGGTTTCTTGAAAAAAACAAAAACCTTCTGAAAGCTGAACAAATCCAGTAAAAATGAACAATAAAAAAACACCCCCTATGGTAGAATCAAAAAACTACCATAGGGGGATTTCGTATGTCAAGAGAATACCGACACCCAAATCAGTATATCGTTTAAAATTTAACATTTTCTACCCGAAAGTTTTTTTCTATCCAAACAAATTTGGGCAATTCATATTGGGTTGCAGGGATTTTAAGTTATACGTAATTGTGAAAAGTGAAGAGATGGTATCACCCTGCAAAGCTAAAGCAATACAATTTAGCATTTACCCGCTAACCAGCGTTTGATATCCAAGCACTCTTTATAAGATAGGGTGCTTAATGATGACGTACCCCTCAAAAACATATTTGTTGCAGCGGTAGCCCCCTTTAAGCCTGTTTTTGACAAATCTGAAATAACAGATATTTCGGAGCTTTTTAGGCGATTATTCTTATGTATCAATATTAATTTATTTTCGCGAAGGAATCTTGAAACAGTGGGGTTTTTCTTGGCTTGCTGCGCCAACTCATCTGTAAGCATAATAACAGAAACTCGTTCAAATTCGTCACCAAAGGCTAAATAGAATTTACCTGTGTTACGGCTATTAACAGTGGTTGATTCTTCATGAAAATCAATGCTACCCGTGCTTACATTACCAATTGAAACACTGGTATAGCTGATTGAAGCTGGGTTATATCCAAGTGAAAGTTCTCTTTCCGGTTTTATTGTAAAACGACTTGAAACATAAGAATTGCGTTTAGTAATTAAAATCCCATCGGACTTGTTATATATATCACAATCGTGAGCCTGGCTTCGTTTCGTATCTATGTAGAAATACAGAACCAAGCCTGTTATGACTGCAGCAATCGTGATAACTGCACCTACTTCGGGCGACAACTCACACATTAGGGTTACCAAAATACCGACAATCGCAATGCCGAAAGATAATATCCAAAGCGAAGGTCTTTTGTTCATTGTAAAACCACCTAACCTTTCTAAATTTTGGTTATAGTATAACTGTAAAAAAATTATAAATCAATTTAACCCTATTGTCAATCCGCAATAATTATTGTGGGGTGATTGATGTGAGCCGATTAAAGGAATTACGAAAAAACAGACGCTTGACACAGATGTAAATGCAGGCGTTAACGGGGATTGACCAAAGTGATTACTCAAAAATTGAAAACGGAAAGAGATATTTTACCTTTGAACAATACAAACGTATTGCAATGGTATTGAATACAAGTATGGATTATCTTGCGGGGATGACAAAAAAGAACATGGCGTTGATTAACTCCATGTTCGGGAAAGTTTTAGGCTATTTAAAACCTGTTGATTTGTTTGAATTGAATATAAAAAAGTGTTGCGCTTAGTTTGACAATTTATCTTTATGTATTCTGTTCGGATTCGATATTTTCAACCTCAGCTTGTTCATCAATTGAAGTCTTCTTGTTGCACTTTGCAACATGAACAAGCACAAGAACAATCATTAAAATCACCAGTGCGGCTGATGTAACAAAAGCCCACAAAGAAACAACAAAAAATCCATCTATCACTACGTTTATAAGATTTTGAATATAAAGTTTGAATCCGCCGTGTGCAAGGATAATCCCTGATGAAATATCAATAACTTTCGCAACCAACACAGGGAAAAACCAACACGCACTTGCAAGCCAGCTTGTAAATGCAATTTTATAAAGAGTTCTGAAAATCCTCTTTTTACCGTGCAATAAAATCATTATTACACACAAAACCACAAGCGCTGCAATTGTAATATAAAAGGCATTATTTATCACAAAATCGAGAATCTGAATCTGCGAAACAAAGCTCACCATATCAACATTTTCCTGAGTGAAATAAGTAAGCGTACGGTTTATTCTGTCAACAATATAGTCATAAGTAACATCTGTTGCATAGGTCAGATCCTCATCAACGATTCCCATTTCATTAGCAAATTCTTCAAGCTCAAGATATATCTCATCCTTCATAGACGGATTATCATAATTAAGATAGCTCAAATCCGCACCTTCAAGGACACTGTTGAAAAGAATTCTGAAATTTTCTTTTGAAAGCTCCTTCAATTCCGATTTATCAACGTAAGTCATAACGGTCTCTTTATCAACCTCAAGATTTTCACAGACAACACCTACGTTATATTTAACGTCATCATAAAGGGCATTAACATAATTATCGTCAACAACATAATCAACGTAATGCTCAACGTTTACAAGTCGGAATTTTATAATCGCCGATGCAATGGCAGCAAAAGCGGAAAGAAAAATAAATACCGACAGAATAATACTGACTATACTTCTAATAACGTTCTTCATTAGCTCTCACCTACCAGATGCCATCTGCCGGTCGCGGAGTTATATCTGTAATCCGGACCTGAGATTTTCTTTGATATAACAGCAATTCTTTTGTCTCTGGGCATAGTTGTAAGATAAGGATAGCAAGTGTAACAAGTGAGCATTTCCTCATCATATTGCGCAAGAACATACGACGCATCATCGGGTTCAAAAATAACCCTTCTGACCACCTCATATTCAAAAACACCATAAACAGTTTTTATCTTGATTATGTCGCCAATCTCAAGCATCTCAAGATAAATAAATGAGTTTACACAGTGGCCACAAAGCACGATGTTTCCGCCCTGACCGGGAAGCATGCCATAAAGTGCTCTGCCAACTCCGTAACCAAAAACATCAGGGTTATCACAATTGTAAATCGGACGTCCGTAATAATCAAAAGATTCAAGATTGAATGTACCCCATCGCTGACCATAGCGGAAAACAGGTATCATATCAAGAGATGGTATTTTTTCATCTTCGGATTCAAGAACTTCGTCCGTACCATCAGGCGTCGGTGCAACATTATTCACGTGAAGTCCGTTATCATAAGACATGTCTTCCTGATTAACCGGGCCAGAAGTGTTCATAAGGAGTTTGTAGTAAGAGTTGTTTTCAACAACACCTTTAAAAAGCCAGATTGAGAACAGTAACAACGCAACTGCACACAGTATAAAGGGCAGACTCAAATTGAGTCCGCTCCTTATAATTTTATTACTATTCTTTTTTGATTCAGTATTAACCATAACCGAAACTTACGCTTCGATTTCGTTAAGGTTCTTTCTGCTTCTCAAAGCAAAGAAAACAGCAAGAGCCAAAACTACAATACCGCCAGCAAGTGCAGAACCTGCAAGAATTTTGCCGCTTGTAGAAGATTCAACTACTCCGC
>JAZQTF010000202.1:0-13384 GCA_045630445.1 Acutalibacteraceae bacterium | reverse complement strand
CTCGTCAATCTCTTCTCTTCTGTATTCATACTCAACGTTACCGCAGAGTCTTGTGTAGAAAAGAAGCGGGTCAGTGATAAGGTATGTATAAGTACCGTTACATCTTACCTTAACGGTCTTTGACATATTGATATCTCTGTTCACAACGCGGAACATAATCGGACTCGGTGTGCCGAATTTATTGTTGAGAATTTCCTTTGTATTGAAGTAATAAACCCTCTGGTCCTTGCCTGTGTCACCACCGTAAGCAAAACGCTTACCGATTGTTTTGAAAGTGTTTTTGATACTCTCGCCGAGTTTGCCTGAGAAAAGTGACGGCTCAGTGGAAGTGTCATAAGTAAACTCGCCCGGCTCAGCACAGAATTCAACAATCTTGCCCTGCTCAACGATAATCATACACTGACCGTCAGCAACCGCAATACCTGAGCCGTTTGAAATGATATTATCTTCACCCTTTGTGTTGGATGAACGAGAACTTGTTTTCTTTTGTCCCTTACGCATAAGCACGTCAACGGGGAGCGCGTCACAGTAGAAAAACTCTTTCCACTGATCTGCCAATACGCCGCCAACTGCACCAAGTCCTGCTTTAATAAGTCCCATTTATAGAACCCCTTTCACTTATATTTAATCGGATATATTTTCAAAATACGGGTATACAATTTCATATACCTTAATGGAAAAATCGTTCTCATCCACTTTTTTGAGCAGTGTTCCGTTAGCATACGCAACCTCTATCTCGACAGTGGACGCGTCAAGAATTATCAGCTCGTCATCATCGGGAATTTCTGACGGGCGGGAAACTGCGTCAGGCAAAACCTCCGGATGGAGTTCATCAATTTGTCTACGTGCCGACTTTGGAAGCACAATGCTCTGTTCATCATCAAAGCCAATGAAAGTGCCCTTTACAATATAATCCTCATCGCTACGTATTACGATTATATAAAAATTATGTTGCGCGTAACTGTCGCCACTTCTTGATACGGAAAATTGCGTCCATACAAACGGATTTTCCATATCGGGACCATCCACTATATATTTCCGGCAACCGAACAATGACGCAAGAAAGCCAAAGCACACAATAATCACCGCCCATCTTCTGATGTTTCTCATTATTTATCCCCACCCGACTTTCTTACAGAATAGGGATTTTTATTCTCCTTGGGCGGGTCGGGCGTATTGGAGCATCCACTCGCCCATCCCATAATACTCATCCACGAAATTATAGACAGTATCCAGAACGCAACCGCCCCGACAAACCACCAGATTGAAATATCAAGCCAAAAGTGGAGTGCAAGAAGAATCCACGCGGGAATACTCCATTCAAGATTGATGAGCATATTGAACAAAAGGCAGATGATGAAGCCTCCGTTTCGTTTAGTACGTCTCATTATGCCCAGGGGTCAGCCTCTTTGGGAGCGCGGATATCAACCAGAATGAACTGATCCCAAAGGAACCACTTGCCGTCGCTTCCTCTCTTGCGCAGAACTATCTCACGGGGACTGTCTGCGCCACCGCTTCTTACAAACAACTTTTTATATCCCTCGTTTGCATCGGAGTAAGGATTAGACTCTACCGTGAGCGTAAACGGCTCGTCGGGAGTGTAGTTGTTAGCAGGTGTTGCACCCTTGAAATATGAAAACGGAACGTATGTCTTTCCGTCACGGAAACGGTCTTTGAGAAAAGCCAATTCAGATCCGCCGAGAGGACGGGGGCCACGGAGCCAGTTGAGCATTTCCGTACCGATTTCGGGAGCAGCCGCATAAGCACAAACTGCACAAACGGTAAGAGCCGCTGTCTTGTACGGGTCATCGAGTGATGCCTCGGGAAGAGTCTGCATTTCAGCAAGGCTTTCGGGAAGCGCTGCAAACGTGAAGGTTTCCTTCTTGTTTCCGATTGAACTTGCTGCACCCTTTATTGCATCGGATGCACCTTTTTTAATTCTGTCAAAGATAGACATTATAAATCCCCCTTAATTTTAGAGTAGTTTTAAGAAACACAATTTCTTATACCAATCATAGAATTTTCCAAAAAATAAGTCACTAGCACAAGTAATAGTATTTTGGACTTTTTAATAAATTATGAATTTTCCAACAAAAACAGCCCCTTGAATAGTTCAAGAGACTGTTCGATAAATTTACTGTTTTTATTTTTTTCCTTTTAAGAAACTTGATATTGAACCGATCAGATTGTTGCAAAAATCAACAGACATATCATCGTGAGGAGTTCCATAATGATATGTCTGCTTTTGTTGTTGGGTTTTATTGGGTTATTGTTGGATTATGTTGGGTTGCGGTTGGTTTCTGTTAGTTTATTATTGGGTTTTGCTACAACTATTCCTCATCATCAACAGTTTGGAATAGTGGGCTGTTGATGAGGTAGATGTCGGGGATTTTGATTTTTTTGACGGGGGTTGTGTTGGCTTTTGTGCTATCCTTTTTGCCGTCTTTTATGCTATCTTTCATGATGTCATTTGTTACGTCTTTTGTACTGGGTTTCATTATGACAAGTTGTTTGAGCACGTCAATTCTTTTTACTACGCCGGTGGTGGTGACGTATGCGCCACCGCTTTTCTTTTTGTCGGGCACGAAGTGCGTGATTGTAACCTCGGGTTCATCGCTTAAGAATTTGGCAATCATATTGAGTTGCTCGTTAAGGATTGCCTTTTCTGCTTCCGTTATCTCGATGCGCTCCTCGGTTACCCGTGCCGCTTCCTTTACCATTTCCTCGTATCCATTGATTGCGGCAAAGGGGCTGAAGCGTGCAGCACGGTCAGCCATTGATGCCTGTGGGTGTGTTTTTGATATATGTCGGGGAATGTTTATTATATCCTCGTAGGGAAATTTATCTGCCATACTGCACCTCCTTGATTGCTTTTATATACCTGATTTGTAAGAAAGGACTACCCCTCCGAATTTTTGCCTGATGGCAAAAATCCACCTCCCCTGACAAGTGGAGGCCGTTACAATCCCTCCACCAACCTTGCGGTTGGTCCCCCTCCCTTTAGGCAAGGGAGGCCGGGGAAACGATTTTTTTGTCCGAGATCCTGCCCGGCTGTGCCTCGCACTGCTTCGCAGTTCGATTCCGCTTCGCTCCACTCAGGATGACACGGACGTGCAACGTTCACCTTATTTATTACCAAGTTGGTAAAAGGCAACTGCTGATGCGGCGGCGACGTTGAGGGAATCAACACCGTGATACATCGGGATTTTCACTGTAAAATCGCAATCGGAGATGGTCTTATCGGAAAGGCCGTCCCCTTCTGTCCCCATGACGACAGCAAGTTTATCTTCAGCCGTCAATACGGGGTCACTGACAGAAAGCGAATCATCCTTGAGCGCCATTGCAACCGTTTTGAAACCAAGTGCTTTTATTTCATCAAGGTTATCCTCGGTCAAGAACGTCCAGTCAATCTGGAACACAGTGCCCATACTTACTCTTGCGGCACGTCTATAAAGCGGATCGGAGCAGCCGGGCGTGAGAAGCACGGCATCCATTCCAAGTGCCGCTGCGCAGCGGATTATTGCGCCAACATTGGTCGGGTTCATAACCTTGTCAAGCACGACTATTCTGCTTTTATTCTTGCAGATTTCTTTCACATTTCGCAAGGGCTTACGCCTCATAGCGCAGAGCATACCTCTTGTGAGCTTAAAGCCCGTCAGTTGTGTCAGGATATCAAACTCCGCACAGAAAACCAGGACGTCCCCTACTCTGTCAAGTATCTGCTTGCCCTCACCCTCGATATGTCTTTTTTCCATAAGGCAGGAAACGGGCTCATATCCGGCATCAAGTGCACGCATAATAACCTTGGGGCTTTCCGCTATAAAGAGTCCCTTTTCGGGGAACTCACGGTTGAGCAGCTGCACCTCACTGAGCCGTGCATAGACATCCAACTCAGGAGCAAGAAAATCTGTAATTTCTATAATTTTATTCGCCATAATGTACCTCGTTTGGTTGTATAAATTGGATTATCGCTGAGGGTATTTTTTACACAAAGATTTCAATTCATTCAAAATTTCCTTTGCACGATCCATGTCAACGAATGAAGCTATCTTCCTTTCTTTCCATATTCCGTCAAGAGTATCATACACAAAACAAACAACAATCATCACCTTATCCTCTGCTCCTGCGATAGACACTCGCAAATACGGCTCCATAAAAGCCGAAATATAGCCATCCTTATCACCGTCTATTATTTTGGATAAGGCGTCTATCACTTCCCCAAGCTCATAGGTTAACAGACACGGGTCTGTATAGGTTTCGGTAAAATCATTTTCTATATATTTAACTTTGCAGACCAACCAATTTGCATCATAGTCAAATTCTTCATTTGAAGATTTGAATGAAGGGTACTGATAACTTACTATATCAAAATCAAGGCTTTTGTTATCTGATACTAAAAGCATTATAACATCTCCTTTGTATTTACGCCTTGTGTCCGCCAAGGGTGCCGTTGCGTTCACGGGCGGTTGAGCCCTCCTGAAAGTTCGTTCCCTTGAGGATTGCATTCGCTCCGAAGCGACCCTTTATCTCAATCATCGCCTGCTGGATTCGCCTTTCCTTTTCCTCAGCGGCTTGCTCCTGCGCTTGTCTGCGCTCAATTTCTTCAACATCGTCAAACAGACTGAGCTGCTGCGGTGCTGTATCTTTGACCGTTTCATCCTCACCAAGAATATGATTTGCGGTTATTGTAAGCCTGCGGACAAGCAGATTCGGGTCGGTTATCCGCTCAAAAAGTTCCATCGTCTTGCCCGTAATTGTTCGGGTTGAGGAGGTGTGTCTGCCCATATTTGCAGTGCCACGGGCGTGCTTCGGGATTTCTCTGCCATAGCGGTCAATCTCAATCGTTCCGCTATATTCCGCACGCCTTTTGGCATCCTTTAAATTATCAATATCATAGCCTATCTGCAAAACAATCTGGTCCGTTACAAGCCCCTTTTTCACAAGGTCAAGGACAAGTGCCTCCGTCATTTCACGCACGATGATGCGTGTTTCGTCAAATGTATATGGCCTTGTTAAAACCTGACCTGAACTTAAGGAGGTTGACTTTGGCTTGTACGCCTTGATGTCCGCAATCGTCACGCACTCCCAGCCCCACGCCTGATCGATGATGTACTGCGCATTTTTGCCGAACTCACGATAAAGGCAATCCTCATTCTGAAGCGAGCAACGGGCAACGTCGCCCATTGTGAAAAGACCGAGTCTGTTGAGCCGTTTTGCGATTCCGCCACCAATCATCCAGAAGTCCGTCAGCGGCTTGTGAGTCCACAAAGTGCGACGGTAGGTCATCATATCAAGTTCGGCAATCCGCACGCCATCCTTGTCGGGCTCGGTATGCTTTGCGGTGATGTCAAGAGCGACCTTGCACAGATACATATTCTCGGCAATGCCTGCGGTTGCGGTTACGCCCGAGGTTGCAAGAACGTCCTGAATAAGCATACGTGCGAAGTCGTGGGCGGTCATCTTATATATATTAAGATAGTCGGTTGCGTCAATAAAAACCTCGTCGATGCTGTAAGCATAGAGGTCATCAATCGACACGTATTTTAAGTATATTGCGGCAATTTTTGCACTGCACTCCCTATACAGAGCCATCCTCGGAGGGGCGGCAATATAGTCCACCGCAAGGGTGGGATTTGCCTTTAACTCATTTGCATCATAAGACGAGCCGCTAAAATCCTTGCCCTTTAATTTTGCTTTTCGCTGGGCGTTGACGAAATTCACCTGCTGAATTGCTTCAAAGAGCCTTGCCCTGCCGGAGATGCCGTGCGCTTTAAGCGACGGGGTTACCGCAAGGCAGATTGTTTTTTCAGTCTTTGAAACGTCGGCAACGAGGAGGTTTGTTGTAAGCGGATCAAGCCCACGCTCAACGCACTCCACGCTTGCATAGAACGACTTTAAGTCAATTGCAATATATGTTCTTTTCTTTTCCATCGCCCTACACCGCCTTTGATGTGAATTTTATATACAGATATTATAATGCAAAAATTCAGGTTTATCAATCGGGAATATTGTGAGTCTGAGGTGGAGTACGATTATTAGGATTTTATTTCAGAAAAGGTTTTACAATATTAAGTATATAGAGATAAATCAGGGGGTATCTGTTATAAAAATCTTTGGAAACTTCCAGTTGAAAGAAACATGAATAAAACTGAACTCAGAAAATCAGCAGGAATCAGGTTTAATGTTATAACCCGGTTTTAACTCTCACAAGCAAATATGAACAAATTATGAACGAAATTGAGAATATAGACTGATTTTTGTGCATATTGTACAAAAATTCAAGGCGTCCTTAGTAAACTTTGCCGAATATTCCGTCTTGAAAATCTGGTTGCAGAGTGCTAATATCATAAGCGTACAAAGGAAAAACACAAATAAATTTTTTGGAGGTTATTTATCATGGCAAAGAAAATTTTAAGCGTAATTCTCGTAATTTGCACAGTGCTCACAGCGGTTGGGGTTACCGTTTCAGCAGCATCATTTTTCTCAAACACAAGAAAAGCTTCTACAACTACAGCAACTACAGCATCAGCATCAAATTCCATCAATCAGATTACAGTAGGTGGAGATAACACAGTAACTCTTACTGCTTCTTCAATCTACGGCGCAGCGTCCGCATACAGAAAGGACACAAACGCATCAAGATGGACAAAGACCAGCGCAACTTCAAAGAACACATACGGCGGCGTAATCGCAAACTATGACGTTTACAGCGTTGTTATGGCAGACCTTGAGTCAAAGTACCCCCTTGCTGAGGGCTACAAATACAGCAGCATCAACATCGTTGCTACTGCAACAATCTCTGTAAACGCTACAAACGCTACTTCATTCAACACAGTATCAGTTTACTACAGCTCTGCTGCTCAGTCTGCACAGGCAACTGCATACAAGTCAGCGCTTTCCAGAACAGCGTTCACATTCAAGAACTCCAAGAACGGCTCCGGCATGATTTCCGTGCCCGCTGTTTCTGCAGCAAATCCGTACCTTGTAATTTACGCTGTAAGCCCGGTTAACACAATCGCGCTCTACGCTCCCACAGTAAGCATCAGCTACTCCTACACAGCAGCAATCGTTAAGGTCGCTGCAGAGGATACAACAGTATCAACACAGGCTCCGACTAACACAACATCTTCTACAACATCAACTACAACAAGTGCATCCACAACTACAACCACAACAAAGGCGCCCATTATCACAACTTCAAAGGCTCCGACAACTTCTAACACAACAAGGAAGAGCTTTTTGAGCGGTTGGTGTCCGTGGCTTTAATATAGCACTGAATGATTAAAAGGAATCCCCGTCTGCCATCTGGCAGACGGGGATTTGTGTTGTAATGCCTGATATATTCCATTTATTTAATAACTAAAATCAGTTATTCTTGGTATTATATTTTGTTTTTATTTCTCGCAACAATTCCAACTCAATTTTCTTATAATCATTGGTTCTATAAAAATACACATCAATCTTTAAACCTTGTCTATAATATTCTAAAACAACCTTATTCATTTTACAATTAGTTAATTGACCGCCAACATAACAATTACGAGGCGATATAATTCCATACCCCATATTGAAACGACGCTTAAAATTATTGGCTTCGCCGATGTATATAGGCTCCATTTCCCCAGCAATTATCCAAGCATATACTCCACTTACCGTTTCAGCCTTATCAAGTTTAAATTTACAAAATTCACCGCCACCCATTTTATGTAACGAGATTCCTTTTTTGTTTTTATATCTGTCCTGCGGACAATATGAGTATATCTCTCCATCATCTTCTACATAAGGTTCTATGGTTTGGATATATTCAAAATTATAATTTCCTATTTTCATTACTACACCTCCATTTTTTGTTAAGTGTAACACAACTTCTCAAAAAGAGCAATTTCAACTTTATTTATATAGAAAACAGACACATCATTTTGGAAAGTACGGAATGATGTGTCTGTTTTTGTTGGAGTATCGTTGGGTTGTGCTAGTTTTGGTGGTTGATTTGTTTCCAGATTTTGACCCCATAAAAAAGAAAGATTTCCGCTTTTGTTATGTTGACAGCATAAGGGGAAATGGTTATAATATAAGGTCGAACAGTAAACTTAACAGAAAAGAGAATGACAATGAAAAAAACTTTATGGATCACCAGAACCGCAGTGCTTATTGCTATGCTTATACTGTTGCAGGGCGTCACCAAAGCGGGAGGCCAGTTTGTTACCGGCTCTTGTGTAAACGCAGTGCTGGCGGTGGCGGTGCTGTTTTCCGGTCTTTGGTCGGGTGTAACGGTTGCGGTAATTTCACCGTTTCTTGCTTTCCTTTTAGGAATCGGCCCGCAGCTTCTGCCCATTGTTCCTGCAATCGCTGTAGGAAATGTGATTTATGTGCTGATACTGCATTTTCTGTGCGGTAAGAAAAATCTCCCAATATGGAGACAGGGAATCGGTTTAGTTAGTGCGGCTGCCTGCAAGTTTTTAGCACTCTATTTAATCGTAGTGCAGCTTTTGTGCCGCGTTCTGACCCTGCCGGAAAAACAAGTAGCAACTTTTACTGCAATGTTTTCCTGGCCGCAGTTAGTCACAGCGCTGATTGGCGGAGTTGTGGCACTGCTTATTGTTCCGACTTTACACAAAGCATTCAGGAGGTAACACAATGAGAGGTATTCCTTCCTTAATTACAGATATTCGTAAGAACGTATTTACAGCGGTAGCACGTATGGCATACGCCGGTCACGGCTATGAGGGTGTGGACGAGCTGCCCTTTATCATCGTACCCGGTGACCAGCCCTTGCACAGAGAGTCTGTATTTCTGGAGCGTGCGATTGCCAGCGAGCGTGTTCGTCTGGCTATGGGACTTAACATCCGTCCCGTTCAGTCCCGCCATTTGATGACCGAGGGTATGGACGAAGCAGCCGTTGCGGAGCAGTATTATACTCCGCCCCTTATCAACATCATCCCCTATGCATGTCACGCTTGTCCGACCAATCAGTATAAAGTAACCAGCTACTGTCAGAATTGCCTTGCGGCATCGTGCCAGAAGGTCTGCCCCGTTGGTGCGATTACTTTCAAAAACAACCGTTCATTTATCGATCAGGAAAAGTGCATCCGTTGCGGCAAGTGTGCAAAGGCGTGTCCCTACAACTCCATCATCCATCTTGAGCGTCCCTGTCAGGCGGCTTGTGGCATGGATGCCATTACCTCGGACGAGCACGGCAAAGCGACCATCAATCAGGACAAATGTGTGGCTTGCGGTCAATGCCTTGTAAACTGTCCTTTTGGCGCTATTGTAGATAAGGGACAGATTTTTCAGGTTATTCAGTCCATTATCAAGGGCGACAAGGTAATTGCCATTGTTGCACCTGCATTTATCGGTCAGTTCGGTAAGAATTCCACCCCCGGCAAATTCATTGCCGCTATGAAGAAATTGGGCTTTGCCCTTGTTGCAGAGGTAGCGGTTGGCGCAGATATGTGTACAGTTGCTGAGGCTGAGGACTTCCTTGAGAAAGTGCCCGGTGAGCAGAACTATATGGCAACATCCTGCTGTCCTGCATGGCATTCAATGATTGAAAAGCTCTTCCCGAGCGAAATAAATAAAATCTCCATGACATTGACTCCTATGGTTCTTACTGCACGACTTATGAAGCAGAAGTACCCTGAGAGCAAGGTTGTATTCGTTGGTCCTTGTGCCGCTAAAAAATTGGAAGCAATCCGCGCAGATATCCGTTCGGATGTTGACTTTGTTCTGACCTTTGAGGAATTGCAGGGAATGTTCGAAGCAAAGGAAATTGACTTTGCGACCATTGAGCCGACGGACGAGCTGAACGAAGGCACCGCTGCAGGACGAGGCTTTGCGGTGTCCGGCGGTGTTGCAGGCGCGGTGTCAGATGTAATCCGTAAAACACATCCCGATGTGCAGGTGCTGACAGCACAGGCAGAGGGATTGCGTGACTGCCGCAAATTGATGACCCTGGCAAAGGCCGGCAAGTACGACGGCTATCTTCTGGAGGGCATGGCGTGCCGTGGCGGATGCGTTGCCGGCGCGGGAACATTACTGCCTGTGCAGGCGGCTGCCAATATGGTGATGCGTTACCAGATTGAGGCTGATACGCAAAGCCCCCTCGATAGTTCATACAGCGATCTTGCGGACGATCTGAATTAAACAGTATTATAACAAAAGCGATGAGCATATACTCATCGCTTTTTTTATTGGATTATTGTTATGTTGGAGCTTGATTTTGTCGGTTAATGTATAAATATCACTTGTGGTTTTTATCGCTCTAAACATCTGAGTTCTATAGACTCTGATATTTCAGTATCGGAATGTGATTACAGCAATACTATAAAACGAATTCAGAAAATGGCATACCGTTATTTATACCACGATTTCAGCATAACTGCCGCCAGTCTTATCTTTTCTGACAACGATTTGCTTCTCTATTCTTTGCTTAAGCTCACTGACATGGGAAATGATGCCTACAAGGCGATTGCCATCAGCCAAAGAAGTCAACGCTTTCATAGCTGCTGCAAGGGACTCTTCATCAAGAGAGCCGAAGCCTTCATCAACAAACATCGTATCAAGCTTGATGCCACCCGCAGAGGACTGAATCTCATCAGCAAGACCGAGCGCCAAAGCCAATGACGCCTTGAAGGATTCGCCGCCCGAAAGGGATTTAACACTACGTTCACTACCATTATAATGGTCAATAACATTCAGATCCAAGCCACTTTGTCCTCTGTTATTCGCAGCTTCTTTGCAACGGACAAGGTCATACTGACCATCAGTCATAATCATAAGCCTTGTATTTGCACGGGCAATAATGCGATCAAAATAATTCATCTGAATATAGGTTTCAAGCATAATCTTTTCCTTGCCGGAAATGCTGCCGTTTGCGGTGTTTGAAAGCGCCTTTACCCAGGAATATTTCTTTTCCGTTGTGACAAGATCACCCGAACGAATTTTAATATTATCAAGGGCTGTCCGATTGGCAGAAATGCGGGCATGAATGATTTTTGAGTTGCGATCATAGACTTGCTGTTGCTCTTCAAGAGCTTTCAGCTTATCGTTTTCCTGTTCAATATCAATGTCTGTTTTGTCACCAAGTCGTTTTATTATCTCCTCTTTTGCAGATTTTAATGAAGCAATTTTCTCCTTGCTTTCATTGAGTGCTTTGAGGGCAGAATCATAATCCTTGCTCATTTGCTCCGCTTTTTTAGTAATCTCATCTATTTTCGCCTGAGCCTCATCTTTTGTGGGGAAGGTAAGCTTTGCCTTAAGCTCATTGATACGCTTTTCCAAAGAGGAGTTTTCAGCAGTTCTGGATTTTATTTCATCACTTATTTTAGTCAGTTCGTCTTTTATGGTTTCAAGCTCCTTGCTCTTTTCAGGCAAAATGCGGTCAATTTCCTCTGCTCGTTTTATTTTTGCTTTTGCTTCGGAAATCATATTATTAAGTTTTTTAATTTCCACATCAACATCCGTAAGTTTAACCGCAATAAGAGCCTTGGCATCAGTTATGGCAATATCGCCTAAATGCACTTTGATTTCACCCGAAACACTTTTCTGTTTCTCATCAAGCACACCTTTAAAGTTGCCCGCCTTTGTTCTTGCTGAATTTGCATCGGTATTCGCTGCATCAACCTTGGCCTGCAATTCTTCAAGCTGTTCTTTTGTAGGTGCGTTTTCAGGCTTTACGGCAATTTTGGGATGGGCGGTAGAGCCGCAAACAGGGCAAGGCTCGTCCGCTTTTAATGTGTCGGCTAAAATACCCGCCTGAGCATCCAAATAAGCCTTGTTAAAAGCCTTATACTCGCCATCAATTTTTTCAAAAGCAGACTGCTTGTTATTATAATTCTGCAAAGCACCGGAATAATCAGCCTCAGCTTTTTCAAGCGCAGCAATATTGACTTTCAGATTGCTGAGCTTAGCGGCGTTATCGGTCATTAACTTTTTATCGGTTTCAAGCTTCAGCTTTTCTTCGCCTGCTTTTTCCAAGGTTTTTCTCTCTTCAGAAATTCTTGCAATCTCATCGCTGATTGCCTTGCTTTCATTTTCTTTTTTTGTGACAGTCCCGGCACTGTTTTCTACAAACTTTTTGTTAAGATTATAAGCTTTTTCTTTTGTTTCAAACTCATCATAATCCGGTAAAAGTGCTTTTATCTCTGCCACTTTTTCGCCAAGTTCCTTAATTTTTGATTGATTGGATTTTTCTGTTTCAAACTTTACAGTTAACTCTTCTTGTTTTTTAGTTTCTTCCGCAAAATTCGCTTCATTTTTTTCTAAATCTGCCTTGGCTGCAATCACGTCATTCGCCTTGTTGATTTTTGCTTTGATTTCATCAAGCTCTTTTTGCAGTTTATCTTTTTGGATAGTGATATCCTGCTCGCTTTTTTTATCATCAGCAATCAACTTTGCGAGAAGATTTAAAACCTCCTGCGTGGGCAAAGAGCCCTTTTTCGCCTTTGATACATCCATATAATCGGTATTATCCTCATCGCAGACGATACCGCTAATATATTGAGAAATGCTTTGCTTTATTGTATCACATTCATCCGAAAGTTTGCCCGACTCCCTCTTAAGCCGCTCCTGCAAATCACCAAACAATTCGGTTTTAAAGATATGACGGAAGATTTCAATTCGGTCCTTTGTAGAGGCAAGCAACAATTTCAGAAAATCGCCCTGCGCTATCATTGCAATCTGACAGAATTGCACTTTGTTTATTCCGATTATTTCTTTGATAGCATTATCCACATCTTTGATACGTGTTATGACCTTGCCGTCAGGGTATATGATTTCAGCATTTGCGGTCTGCTTTGTGGTGCCCTCGCCACGCGACTTGAGCTTCTCATATTCAGGATTACGTTTTACCCTATATTCTTTATCACGGTAACTGAAAACAAGCTCCACCTCGGTGGGGGTGGATTCATCAGCGTATTTTGAACGCAACATTGAAACCTCACGGTTGCTACCACTGGTTTCACCGTAAAGCGCATAAATAATAGCATCAAAAATTGTTGTTTTTCCGGCACCCGTATCACCTGTTATAAGATAGAGTCCACCTGTGCCAAGCTTGGTAAAGTCAAATTCGATAGTTCCTGAGTACGGTCCAAATGCCGATATTTTTAATTTTAAAGGTCTCATTTATTTACCCTCCCACAGTTGCTCTATAAGGTCACTCATAAATTCCACTTGCTCTTCACTCATAGGCTGTCCGTTCTGAAGCTCGTAAAATTCACTGAAATGCTCAAAAGGAGTTTTTTTCTTAACATTTTCCGCGCCGCCAATCTTATTCATTGTACGTGTGCGTTTGTTATCATAGTCAAGCTTCATTATATTTTGGTAGATAGCACGAAGCTTGGTGAGAACGTCCGGAATATCCTCCTCATCTGTGAGTGTGATATGA
>JAZQTF010000201.1:0-11609 GCA_045630445.1 Acutalibacteraceae bacterium | reverse complement strand
CACTTATATACTACCCTCTTTTTTGCCTTTTTTAGTCAATCTGATGTGGTTGAACAGAGTAACGCCGCCTGACATTAACATACTGAAATAATAATCAAAAATTCTTGTCAGTAACAATGCGGAAACAAGGAGTTGCTCATCGGGGTAAATTGAGGAATAGAGCAACATAAACACCGCTTCTGTAACACCTGCTGCGCCGGGAATCGGGAGAAAGTTTGCCGCGGTTGCGATTGCTGCCTGAATGCCGACAACCTCAAAATAACTGAGGGCGTCCTGACCGAAACTTCTGTAAACAAAATAGCCGACCGTAAACAGACAGATTCGCTGGACAAAGTTTGCGACAAAAACCTTTGGCACAATGCCACGGCTTGAACGTATGAAATCGGCACATCTGCCGTAATCACCAAGACTCTTTTCAAGATTATCAAGGGATTTCTGCGGATTTTTGAGAATCCTTATCTTGCCAAGAAATACCAGAAACGAACGGGAAATATTCCTTACAACTGTCTGGGAAAACATTGACATAAAGCACAACGTGCTCATAAGGCACTGCATTCCGAAACCCGCAAAAAACAAGACAATAACCAATGTGCCGTTGCCGAAAATGATGTCCGGCCTGAAAATCAGCATTGCAACCGCCAGCACCATAAGCACGACTTTGAACACCATTGTGTTGAACAAAATTGCCATTGTTGACTGGGAAATCGGAATTGAATCCCTGCTCATATAATAAGCCATTACCGGCTGACCACCCGTTGATGACGGAGTAATCAGAGAAAAATATAAATCCACATTAGCGTACACAAAACCTTTTCTGCCACTGATTTTTGTGCCGATAGTTTTAAGGACAATTCTCAAACCAAGTCCTTCAAACCACACATACAGAAAAACCATAACAACGCACAGGACAATATATACAGGATTTACACTCAACATTGTATGAACAATATCTGACACTTTGAAATCCTTTAAGAGCATATACATTGTCAGGCATATTACGACAAGAAGTATCGCGACGCTGATTAAATACTTTTTGTTCTTCATAAGTTAATCCTACACCCAAAAAACTATGCTTAATATTGACTTAATAATATCTGAACTATTATAGTACATTTAAGTCAAACTGTCAATCAGTAAATAAGCAGTATATTGTTTATACAGAACAATTATTATCTGCCGTTTGCACCGATTATTTTATACATTTCAGACGCGGAATCCTTTGTTGCGTGCTCAGTCACGTTAAGCACCTGATACTTTGCAACATTGCTGCCAAAATGAATCTCTATCACATCATTGACCTTCACGTCATAGGACGCACGTGCAACCTTATCATTGACAAGCACGCGCCCTGCGTCGCACGCTTCATTGGCAATTGTCCTGCGTTTGATGATCCTTGAAACTTTTAAATATTTATCCAATCGCATAAAATTTCCTCTCTTTACGCATAGTAGGTTTTATTTATCGCAGCCCCTGCATATCACTGTATTAACAAAAAAATTAAAAAAATCTCTTGACAAACATGAGATTTACATCTAATATTTTATCAAACATCGTTAAATAAGGAGCGTTGTATTTTATGATTTTTGAAAAAGTAAGAGCAATTCTTTGTGAGCAACTTGATCTGGAAGAGGATGTCGTGCTTATGGACTCCGACATCGGTGACGACCTTGGCGCTGACAGCCTTGACGTTGTTGACCTTCTCATGTCCCTTGAAGATGAATTTGGAATTGAAATTCCTGACGAGGAGATTGAGAACATCCGCACAGTAAGTCAGCTTGTAAAATACATTGAACAGAACACATAATTAAAACTCAATAGCAAAAAACAAGGCAGAAAGTGTCCGACAAAGACATTTTCTGCCTTTTTATTATGATTAAAATTAAACGTAGAAAATACCAAGATCAGTGAATTTGATCGGCTCAAAGTTCTCTTGCCCCACCCTTATTGCAACGCGGAAAGAAACCGCATCGGGCAAGACATTGAACAAAGACGCAACTTCTTTACGCCTTACGGTGTAAGAATCCATAGCGATTTTTTCTCCGTCCTTGTTGTACTGGAAGAACAGAATTCGCGGTTTGAGACCTTCGGGAAGATCTACTGAGCCGAACACACGCACACGCTTGTAAGTGCCGACGTATGCTTCGGGGAATTTTGCCTGTGAGGGCGGTCTTGTTGTGCTGACGCCAAACATATACGCAACGGGGTTTTTGATTTCCTCATAAGTTCCGTTCATTCTTGAAAGAGTGAAACTGCGCTTATCCGCACTGTACTCAACGTTGCAATTCTTACTCTCAAATTTAAGATGAGAATTGTCAGCATAAGTTATTTTCTCTGTCGGAATCTGAACCTTTATCGGCTCGGAACTCGGGAAAGTGCCGTTCCACCAGTCATAAGACAACATAAGCGCAAGAGTGTAAATATTCCACACAACCTTGCCCGGATGGAGTTTCTGCTTTGCGGGTGTGTCAAACAAATCCTGAAGTTTCTGCTTGTCAATAAGTTCAAAGATTGCTGACGCTTCGGGCGCAAAAATCTTTGAATACATCTCCTCACGAAGATAGGTAAACACTGCTTCACGCCAGTTAAAGCCTGATGTACCAAACTTCTGGCCGAGTACAGGCTCACGGCGCTTCCACGCAGCAAGGTCACCATCAATAGGCCCTTCCATTTCAAAGCCCCATCTGTCCTCCGCAAACGGCACTTCCGTCAAAGCGGGGTTGATATGCTTGAGAATCTGATAGTTTGCCATATCGTTCTTTCTGAGATTGATGTCAATCATCATACACTTTTTGGCAAACACGGAATCAAAAAACGGTTTTACAACTTTTCGCGGCACGATTGTTGCACTGTTACCTGATGCGCCCCATCTGCCGTTTCTGAGTTTGAAATAAAATCTGTCCATTACGTCAGCATAACTGAGAGGACTTTGCATATATTCGGACAACTGGTCATAGAAAACCTTTTGCTGCTCATCACGGAAAAGATTATCACAACCCCAGCAGAAAGTGCTTTTGAATTTTGCCCAGTCCGCCTCATTACACTCTTTATAAACCTTGGCAAATCCGCCTTTGAGAATCGCACCGCCGTTGCCGCCGATGCTGATTCGCTTGTTGTTTACAACTGTGTTGGGACGGTATGGAGGGCCAAGATTTTCATAAACGCTGATCATACCCTCACTCTGAAAAATCTTTTCAAGAGAGGGCGCAAACATATCAGCATAGACAAAACTTACCTTACTCTGCTCATCGTTGAAAGTCTGCGGAATGTTGACCTTATGGGGCAGGCCGAGCTGACGCGCAACTCTCTGCGCAACGATAACGTCGGGGAAGTTTTCAAAGCCGTTTGTGAAAGTTTCAATCGGATAACCTGCCGCACTGAAAACCGCAGCAAGAAGTCTGCTATCCTTACCGCCGGTCAGTGCAAGAGAAATCTGCGCACTGGTGTCAATGCCTGCGGTTGAATCTATAAGTGCCTGAGCCAAATCGTAATAATCGGCAGAGGTCGGATTCTTCTTCGTGCCGATGAGTTTTTCTGCGTCATCAATTGATGACATCTTCATCTTTCCGTTACGAAGTTGCAACTGCGAGTTTACGGGCATAACGTTGACGCCCTTGAAAGGAGTGTACTCCGAAACGTAATAACCCGCACTTGCGAAAGCGCCCATATTGGAAATATCGTACTCAATGCTCTTTCGGTCATTTGCAAGGAGATTTACGAAAACCGCTCTGTTTGCAACATAAACACCGTTTTTATCCTGAGAATAATAGACGGGCTCCATTCTCATAAAACTGTTGTAAATGCTCATTCTGCCGTTATCGGTATTCATAAGACAGATTGCAAAAGTACCGTTTGTGTTGGCAACGTAACGGGTCGGGTCAACGCTTTCAAGCAAACCTTTGAGTTTCTGGTCACAGTTGGGAATGTAGCCCGTTGAAACGGCAACCTGCTTGTGACCCCTGATAAACTGATTCGGCTCGTTTGACGCAATGATAATTACGTTTTTGCCATTGTCAGAGAAAACAAGGTCATAATTCGGCGGGTCAATTCTGTAAAACGTTGCCAGAATACTCTTTGCTTTCTCAATCATATACGGATTGATTTTTGATTTTGAACTGATCGCAATAAAATTCTTCATTTAACCATCACCCCAAATGAATTTTATCTTGTTGCGCTGAGATAATATTTATCCTTGCTCCTTGAATGCATAAAACAACCAACGAGAAAAACAACAACTGTGAAAATCCAGAAGTAAAGAGTTGAACTCCAGTCAACCGGATAGTTTTCAAGGAAACTGCCTCTGAATATCTCAAACAGATGATAAAGCGGATTGAACTTGACTATTGTTGCAAACGGCTCCTGCAAACCGTTGATTGACCAGAGCACCGGAGAGAAGTACATAAGCATTCTCAGAATCGGTCGCATAAGCCTCTGGAAGTCCCTTGAAATCATACCAAGTACGGAGAAGAGAATTGAAACAGCGGTGAAATGAATCAGGGACGCTACGCAGAAATAAAGGAACAAAAGAAGTGTTATGCTGAAATTGAAATTGCCGGATATCATAAGCTGAAGAATCGGCATAAGGAAAGTCGGAAGATAGATGAGAAGGTTTGTGATTGTTGACACAACGGGAAGTATCATCACGGGAAATCCCGCTCTTGACACAAGTGTGTATTTTGAATAAATCGCATTGACCGACTCACTGAGGTTTGAACGGAAATAGAAAAACGGGAACATTCCTGAGAACATCCAGCTAAGGTAACTGTAAGTTGTACCGTCACCCATAAGATGCTCCGCTCCGTTTTTGAAACCGATACCGAACACGAACCAATACACAACCGCTATGAGAAGCGGTGAAAGAAAATGCCACAGAAAGCCGAGTTTTGTATCCCTGTTCTTTGTCCAGAACTGATGCGCGGAAAGACGCCAGATAGTTTTCCAATTCTTTATAATCGTATCAAAAAATTCAACAACTGATGAAAACAAGTCAACAACCCCCTTTATATAATTAAAACTACAAAAACTCTAAATTGATATTTTACACTAAAATGCAAGCATTTGCAACAATTACTCCAAATTTTCCGCATTGTTTGCGATATAGTTACAGATTGACTGAAGCGGCACTGCAAGAGAAGAGCCATAGCCCTCACTTATATCCATTACCGTTATGAAATACTGCGGGTTATCCTGCGGGAAATAAGCGGTGATGTAATTGTTTGTGATGCCGCTGCCTGCACGGATTTCCGCTGTGCCTGTCTTTGCGGCGATTGTACAACGCTCACCCTTGTAAGTCAGGTCATAAAGACCGTAATAATTGGCCGCTGCTACCATTCCGTCATGGATTTCCTTTGCGGTTTCATAGGAGATAATATTGCTCTGCAAGACGGTTGTTTTGGTTGTTTTTATAACTTTACCGTCTTCGCCGGGCGCTAAAATCTCCTTTACGAGATGAGGCTCAACAAGGTTGCCCGTTGCAACCGCGGAAGTAATCATATTTATGTGCAAGGGTGTAAGCAAAGTCCTGCCCTGACCGTATGCACTTGCCATAAGCTGACTGTTTCCGCTCGTGTCGGAAATGTCAAAAGTTGAACTGATTGTTGCAAAATCAAGGGACAACCTGCTACCGATGCAGAATCTTGACACAACCTCTTTGAATTTGTCAGCACCCGCCTCATTTACAAGGTCTGCAAAATAAGTGTTGACACTGTAACAGATTGCCTTACTGAGAGAAAGTTGCATTCCGAGAGTTGCCTTTGATGAGTTATTGATAACTGACCCTGAGTCTGTGTAAGTCACACCATTGTCGGTGTAAGGAGTGTTGCTCAGACCGCTCTCACTAATAACAACGGAAGAAATCAGTTTGAAAACACTGCCCGGCACGCGTGGATATTCATAGGCATTATGGTAAAACAAGCCGTCATATTTTGCGTCGGTGAAGATGTCAGACTCCTCTGCTTTGATTTCATTTGCGTTGTAAGTCGGAGTTGAGACAAGACAGAGAATTTCTCCGTCAACGTTTGTGACAACTACCGCGCCCTCTTTATCCTTTGTGAGATTGTAAACATACTCCTGCAAATCGGCATCAATTGTCAGTCTGACAGTGTTTCCGGTGTTATTCCTGATGTTGAGAAATGAATTATTGCCAACGGTAAGAGTTGAATTAAACTTTGAAATTATTCCGCCGCCGATTCCGTAACGTGTTGAAGAATAACCGATAAGGGTTGAAAAAGCATAGGGGTCACGCATAATCACGTAATCATCATCGGTGAGAGTTTCATCCGATTTGTCAGCGTAATCAGTAATTACGTTTCCGTTGCGGTCAACAATCGGGGCACGCAGACGCGAGCCACCAAGCACAATCTGTGCATTTTTCTCCGCCGCGGAAAGCCTTGAAAAGAACGGAAGGACGTCTGACAAGACGCTTGAATTATAAATTATTCCCAGTATCAGTATCAGCCCCAGCAATATCACTGTGACCGTAAACACCCGCGGTATCCGTGAATCCGCTGATTTCCTCATTGTCAGGCCCTCCTTTCTCCTTCTTCGCGGCAAGCATAAAGACAAGCGTCATCATAAGCGACACGCTCACAATTGAACTGCCACCCTTGCTTATAAACGGCAGAGTTATGCCCGAAAGCGGAATCACACCAGTTGCTCCGCCGATGTTGAAAAACACCTGCGCAAACAAAAGGGTTGACGCCATTGCCGCCATTATTTTGAGTTTTGAATTTTTTGAATTGCTCAAAACGCGCACCTGATTGACCGCCATTGTGACAAACGCAACAACAAGTGCAAGCGCTGTTATAAGACCGAATGCGTAAATTATGCTGACTATAACAAGGTCATTTTCCGCAGCATAGATTGCGTTTTTGCCGCCATACTGACCGAATAATCCCGCCTGATAAATCTTCTGCATAGCCTGATGCATCTGATAACCTGCGCCGTCAATGTCATAATAAGGGTCAAGCCAGACACGGAAGCGGTCAAAGATTTTGTCAAACTGAATTGTAAGAAAAGGAATTTTAAGAAACAGTTTGTTTGCGTAATAAGCAATCGCACCGCCTGCACCAAGCACGACGGCAAATGATAAAATCTTGAAAATCCCTTTGAATCCAAGGTAGCAGATAAGTATCATCGCATAGGACAGCGCGACAACCTGAAACGTGCCGAATTCTCCCTGCAACGCCATAAAGCCAAGAAACATCAGCGTCACGCACGATGCGTATTTTGTACGCCGCTGTAAAATTTCACTGTCACCGCCAAGAATGATGCCGATGATGATGCAATAAACGTATTTGAGCAACTCACCCGGTTGGAATGCAAATCCGAAAAGCACAACTCCGACCTTTGTGCCACCAACGCTTGTACCAAAAACGATTGTGAAAACATAGGTAAGGGCAGAGAAAATTGTCAGCGCAAGCGCAAGGCCCATTGTTGCGTGATTTTTCATAAACCTGAAAACAAACACACTCACAACGGACAGCACAAGCGCACCGACGTATGGGATAAGCATACTTATAACGAAACTTTTTTCATCAGCGGAAAGATAGAAAAAATAAGCAAGTCCGTCAGGCTCAAAATGAAGCGGCTCAATATGCAGAATGAGCTGAATCAACGCACCAAACTGCACAAACATAAACATCAGTGTGTAAAGCATCCGCGTTGCTCTGCTTTTAAGCCTGCCGATAAATAATGCGGTCACAAGCGCGATCACAAGCACTGAGCCACCAAGATATGCAAACGGACGGTTTACATTTGTGTAAACGGAAAACAGATACAAAACAAGCGTGTACGCAAATAAAAGCGAGATATTGAAAGAAATACCACGCTTTTTCTTTTCCGGCTTTTCCTCTGTCTGCTGAGTTTCTTCAATCAGTTCAAGGTCTGATTGGAGTAATAAATTAGTCTCATCACGCTCGTTGCTGTGCACTGTTTTCACCCCTGTCCTTATACAAATATTATACATTTTACCATAATTGTTTATTTTATGCAATTGAATTTTGTTTATTTTTATTGGCACAAAAGAAAAAACCATGACAGTTTCAGTTGAACTTGAAACAATGTCATAGTATAATCAGACAGTATCAACAATGGAGGTGTACGCGTTGAAGATAATTGCACGTATTCACACGGATTTTCAGGAAAAATTCGGCATACCGCGTCAGAGCGGAATCATTGAAGAATTGAAAGCAAAAATTGTTTTTGAGCCTGAATACAGAAACCCCGACGCTGTGCGTGGGCTTGAACAATTTTCTCATATATGGCTTATCTGGCAGTTTTCCCGGGCAATAAGAGAGGAGTTTATTCCCCTTGTGCGTCCGCCGCGTCTTGGCGGCAACACATATATGGGAGTGTTTGCAACACGCTCACCTTACCGTCCGAATTCAATGGGACTTTCCTGCGTGAAACTTGAAAGCATTGAATACGATGAAGAACTTGGAGCAATAATCACCGTTGCGGGTGCTGACCTGCTTGACGGCACCCCGATTTTTGACATCAAGCCCTATCTCCCCTACACTGACAGCAGACCCGATGCAAGCAACGGTTTTGCGCCAACAAGTGAGGAATGCTCGCTCAACGTTGACTTTCCCGCACACCTGCTTGAAATGATACCCGAAAACAAAAGGACCGCCGTGACACAGGTGCTCAGGTTAGACCCGAGACCGCAGTATCACGACGATCCGAAACGAGTTTACGGAATGATATTTTCAGGGTTTGATATAAGATTTACAGTAGTTGACAAGCAACTGACCGTTTGCGATGTAATCAGTCCTGAGAAAGAAGATTGCTAAGTTCTTCCCACTCCTGCATATACTCAAGAAGTTTTTCCTCATAAGCAAAAATTCCCTGCTGAATCTCTTCGAGTTTGAGATAATCGCTCACATTATCGTCGAGGTTCAGTTTTTCTTTTTCTGCTTCAATAAGTGCTTCTGTTTCCGCAATCAATTCCTCAAGTTTTTTGACTCTGCGCTCACGCTTTGACCGCTCCTTTGAAGCGTTGTAATGCGGTTTTTTAACGGGCTTTTCCTGCGTTGTCTGCACGGCTGAAACGGACGGTATGCCACGCTCTTTATCCATCATATACTGCGAATATCCGTAAGGATAATAGGTCACTTTATCCTGCTCAAACACGAGCAAGGACTGAGCAATTTCACGAACAAAATATCTGTCATGGGACACGAAAAGTACTGTACCTTCATATTTTTTGAGAATTGTTTCAAGCGTTTCCTTGCCAACAATATCCATATGGTTTGTAGGCTCGTCAAGGATAAGCATATTGGGTTTGCGTTTGAGCATACGGCAAAGTGCAAGACGCACTTTCTCACCGCCTGAAAGCATATTGACGGTTTTGAAAACATCCTCCCCGCTGAAAAGAAACGCACCTAATGCACTTCTGACCTGCGTCTGTGTCATTTCGGGAAATTCATTCCACAATTCATCAAGCACGGTTTTATCACTTGAATACTGCGCTGTCTGCTGGTCAAAATAACCGACTTTGACATTGACTCCGTAATGATACTCTCCGCCGAGAGAATCAAGCGCACCGGTTACAGTTTTCAAAAACGTTGATTTACCAAGGCCGTTGCCACCGATTATGCCGACCTTGTCACCGTTTTTTATGTCAGCGGTAATTTCTGACAAAACTTTATCATAACCGATTTTCAGGCCGCGTATTGCAAGGACATCGTTGCCGCTCTTCAAATCAAAATTAAAATCAGCATTGAAACTTTTAAGGTCAAAACTTTCGGGCGGAGGTACAATTTCCATCCGCTCAATCTGTTTGAGTTTTGACTGCGCCATTGCGGCTTTTGTAGGCTTGTAACGGAAACGCTCAACAAGTTCTTTAAGACGTGCAATTTCCTTTTGTTGTGCCGCGTATTCCTTACGCTGACTCTCCCACTTTTCCTGCTTCAAGCGGACAAAATCAGTGTAATTACCCTTGTATTTTGTGACTCTGCCACGTTCAATTTCGTACACTGTGCCAACTGTTTTGTCAAGAAACATTCGGTCATGGGAAACGATAACAACGGATTTTTTATAACTTGTGATGTAATCTTCAAGCCAGCTGATTGCGGTAATATCAAGATGGTTTGTAGGCTCGTCAAGGATAAGTATATCGGGTTTGCTCAGAAGCAATTTGATAAGTGCAATTTTTGTACGCTGCCCTCCTGAAAAATCGGAGAGCGGTTTTTTCTTGTCTTCATCAGTAAAGCCAAAACTTTTTATTGCACTGTGGCACTCACGCTCATAATAATATCCGCCAAGGTTTGTGAAGTGGTCCTGCATTGAGGAATAGTCACGGATATCCTGCTCATTATGGTCACGCTCAATACGCTCGAGCAGTTGTGCCATCTTCTGCTCAAGGTCAATAATCTGCGCGTACGCTTTGCGGATTTCCTGCTCCATAGGCACAGAATCGTCATCAAACGTAAACTGTTTAAGATAGCCTATATCAGGATTGCCTGTGCACGAAACAGGTTCATCCTCACTGCTGTTTCCGAGAATTTCAATCTCGCCGCAGATTGCTTTGAGGAGGGTTGTTTTGCCGCTGCCGTTTCTGCCGACAAGAGCAATTTTTTCTCCGTCACGGATTTCAAAATTGACATCGTGCAACAAGTATTCGCCACCGAAACCGATGAATCCGTCCGTTATTTTATAGAACATCACTTCACTCTCCTTTCTGTATTTTCTCTAAAAAAAGCAGAGCCGATTTTGCAAGACTCTGCTTTTGAAAAATTATTTGTGATAAAGTTTCTTTGTCTGATACTTCGGCTCGCAGGTGAGATGGATTCCGAGTTTGTGGAATACCATTTCATCAACCTTTGAAAGAATTACGGTTGAGTGAGCCTCGCAGCCTCTGAGTTTTGAAAGTTGCTCCATTGCAAGTGCGGCATCGGGATTTGTTGCAGCGGAAATTGAAAGCGCTGTCAGCACCTCGTCAGTATGCAGACGCGGGTTTCTGTTGCCCATATATTTTACTTTAAGCACCTGCACAGGCTCAATAACCTTGGGCGAAATGAGAGTCACTTCATGGTCAATGCCTGCAATCTCTTTGAGTGCATTGAGCAAAAGTGCAGAAGATGCGCCAAGCAAATCAGACGTTTTGCCCGTTACAATTCTACCGTCCGTCAATTCAAGCGCAACCGCAGGCTCACCCGTTTCCTCCGCTCTGTCAAGCGCGGCAGCAACAACGGGTCTGTTCGCGGGAGAAATTGAAAGTTCATTCATTATAAATTCAAGTTTATGGACTTCGGAAATCTCCGCACTGCCCTGACGGTGACCGCAGGAAATGTTGTAATATCTGCGGATTACCTCCTGCTTTGATGCTTCACACACTGCATCATTATCGGTAATACAGTCACCTGCCATATTTACGCCCATATCTGTGGGACTCTTGTAGGGAGATGAGCCGAAAATTCTGTTGAACATTGCATTCACAACGGGGAAGATTTCAATGTCACGGTTATAGTTAACCGCAGTTTTTCCGTACGCTTCAAGGTGGTACGGGTCAATCATATTAACATCGTTAAGGTCAGCCGTTGCAGCCTCATAAGCGAGGTTTACGGGATGACGCAACGGAATATTCCATACAGGGAAGGTTTCAAATTTTG
>JAZQTF010000200.1:0-10491 GCA_045630445.1 Acutalibacteraceae bacterium | reverse complement strand
TATTATATCCATTTAACTAAGGAGGCGTGTTATATTAAGTTACCAAGAGATTTTACAACACCCATAGATTTTTGTCAAGACATATGAGCAATCAACACCCCTGAGCAGAAGTTAAAGCAACTGCTCAGGGGATTGCTTATGCTTTATTTACAGCAAATGAAAATTAGTAAATGATGATGTTTGTCATTGCTGTGTTGGAGAATGTTTCAACGTCAACGCCGTCGTTTGCCTGCATGAAGTTGAGGAAGTATCTTGCATTCTCTGTCTGGAATGTGTAAGTGTGCATTCCGCCGCCGCATACTACGTAGCATGTGTAGCCATCGCCAACTGTTGTCTTTCTGAAAGACTCAATTGTTACGCCGAGTGTTGATGCAAAATCAGCCTCTGTGTAACTTTCAAATGTTGCAGCGTCAACTACATCATAAACGTATGCAAACAATGCGCTGGTCGGTGCAGTGTAAGAAGCCGCAAGTGTGTCTGCGCCCTGTACTGTGCCGTAGTGTACCCAGCCCGGAAGTGAAATCTGATAACCGCCGTTAACTGCTGTGTAAAGGCCGTTTGCATCAAGTGTGCCCCAGATTTCCTGCTTCGGTCCTACTTTGTAGGTGAGTTCATATCTCTCGGGGAGATAGGATGTTGCGCCCTCTGCTCTTGCACCGAAGGAGTACTCTGTTGTAACTTCGGGAGCGTCGATTGTGAGAGTCCAGATCAATGAATCCTCTGTTTCAACCGCTGTGCTTGTGTACTTGATGTACTTTGAAGGCTCAGAAGCGAGAGAAACCTTGATTCTGTTGTAACCCTTGTAGGTTTCAACTGTGAATATTACCTTATTGCCTGCTGTTTCAGCCTTTACAGACTTGAAGATAACGGAATCAACCTCTACGCCGCTATCATCCTTCTTAACGTCATAGTCATAGTACTTCTTGATGTACTTGTTTGTTTCAGAAGAACGAAGGTCGAAACTGTATGTTACGTCCTCGCTGACGGATGTAACGGAGAGAGTCCATACATATTTGCCCTCTGCGTTTACAACATACTTATCTGTGTAAGCAAGAGCCTTTGACAAATCGTTGAGGAAAGCAACCTTGAGTCTGTTGTAATCACCGGCAGCAGTTGTTACTGTGAATGTAACAATACCGTTTTTGGTTGTGTGAGTTACGCTCTCAATGGGAGTTTCAATCGGGTTAACTACCTTGTCGTTGATAACTGTGTACGGATAAGCAGTATCAAGATACAAACCAGTGGAAGCACTTCTCATATAGAAGTTATACTTTGTTTCGCCTCTTACAGCGGGAGCAGTGAGAATCCACTCATAGTCGCCGTTGCTGTTGCGTGTGCACTGGCTTACGTAAGAAATGAGTTCACCATACTGGTCGCAAACCTTTACTCTGTTGATGTTTGCGTTGGAAGTTACAACTGTGAATACAACCTGTGTATCAGCGATAACGTTGTGTGAAACACTCTTGATTACCGGCTCAACTTCAACCATCTTTGACGGGTCAACTTCACAGTAATAATACTCTTTAAGGTAACTGCCTGTTGAAGCGGAGCGAGCGTCAAACGCGTAAGTTGTCTTTGTTGCGGGAGCGTCAACTGTTACAATCCATACATAGTTGCCGTTTGCGTCAACTGTGTAATTGGAAACGAGTGCGAGATTTGTTTTGAGGTCTTTGGAATTCATAACCTTGATTCTGCTGATATCTGCAGCAGAAGTTGTGATTACGAATGTGAGTGCGCCATCACTGATTGATGCGCTTACGGACTTGAATACGTCTGTGGGAGTCGGTGTGGGAGCAGGTGTTTCGCCTGTGCCCTTTACTGCAACATAGTAGTAAGCCTTTGCGTACTTGCCTGTTGAAACAAGACGGCCGTCAATTGCGTAGTTTGTGTCAGCAGCGGGAGCATCAATTGTGAGAGTCCATACATAGTCACCGTTTGCGTTTGTTGTGCATTTGGAAACGTAAGTGATGTACTCTGTGGGAGCGGTTGCGGGAGCAACTCTTACTCTGTTGATGTCAACTGTGGACTTGGAAACAACTGTGAATGTAACCTTGCCGTTTTCTGTCTTTGTTGTTACAGATGTGAAGATTGAAGTGTCACTGTCGGGAAGGTCAGTCGGGTTTACTGTCTGATAGTAGTAAGCCTTTGCGTACTTACTTGTTGTGATAAGACGAGCGTCAAAAGCGTAAGTTGTCTTATCTGCCGGAGCATCAATCTTGATTGTCCATACCCAGTTGCCCTGAGCGTTTACTGTGTAACTGTTTGTGTAAGCGATGTAATCGCTGAGTGCAGTTGCAGCAGCAACCTTGATTCTGTTTGCAACGCCGGGAGCAGTTGTTACTGTGAAGATAACACTGCCATCTTCTACCTTATAAACAACGTCCTTAACGATTGTTGTGTTGCTGTCAAGGTTTTCTGTATCAAGAGAATAGGTCTTGTAAACGTAATTCTTGAGGTATTTGTTGTCCTCATTGGAGCGCACGTCAATACCGTAAGTTGTGTCAACACTGGGAGCGTTGATTGTTGCGGTCCATACGTAGTTACCCTGAGCATTTACTGTGTAAGTGCTGATGAGTTTTACGTAGGAAGAAGCGTCAGCCTTGTCAAAAATCTTGACACGGTTGATGTTTGCGGGGCTTGTTACAACTGTGAATGTGAGTTTGCCGTTGTCATAAGTCATATCAACGGACTTGTACTCAAAGTCAACGGTCGGAACAACGTCCGGTGTGCCCTTCTTGTACTCAAACACAACTCTTGCACTGTCAGAAGCCTGAGCGAGAGTCTGTGCAAGGTAAGTAACTGTGTAGGAACTCTTTGCAGAAGTTGAGTTGATTGAAATTACGTTGCCGTCACCACTGTCAACGTATGCTCTCTGGAGAACGTACTCATCAGCGGAAACAACTGCGGAACTTGTGTTTGATGCGGACTGAACACCCTTGTTGTAAGAGTAGAGGTTGTTGACTGTACCGCTTGTGTAAGGAGCAACAGTTGCCTTTGCACCAACACCTGTGAGTGTGCCGACATACTTTGTCTTGCCCATTACAAGAGCATCGTTTGCATCGTAGAACTTGTGCTCAACATAGAGGTCAGTTTTAACTGTGTTGTCAACAACTGTCTGCTCAACGTTGTCGCAGGTGTAGGAGTAGTTGATTGCGATTGTCGGATAATCCTCAACCAAAGTCCAGAGGTATGCCTCAGTTGAGATATAGTCATAGTAACCGTAGTAATCGGTGCTCTGAAGTCTAACTGTGAAAGCCTTTGTGGAGTTGAGCTGTTTAACCTGGTCAGCAGTAAGGCTTGTTGCAAGATATACGCTTACGTTGTAAGCATAGTTTGCATAGTAGTCACCAACCTGCTTGTAATTGGAGGACGGATAAGAACTACCGCTCCAGGACGGAGCAACGGAAACGGCAATATTATCGTACGGAGCGTAGGAAGTTGCGTAACTGCCTGTGTAACCCATACGAACCTTTGCGTACATATCAACGGATGTGATTGTGATATTTACGTTTCTCTTGCCCTGTGACTCAAGAACTGCCTTAACGTAATCAAGGTAAGCGGTGAGGTCATAGTTAAGATAAGCGGAAGCCTTGTAAGGAATTGAGAACTTGTTGTATTCGCTTGTGAGAACAACGTTTGTCTTGGGGTTCTTCTTGTCAGAGCCAACGGATGTGTAAAGAACACCGTTTGATGAGCCGTAACTTGAAGAGCCAACGTAACCGTTGTTGTACGCGCCAAGGTAGAACTTCTGGTCTGTTACGGTTTCAGGAGTGAGTTTCTCAGTTACGTCAACGTCGAGTGTACCCTGAGTGAAATTACCTGTGGAGCCGTTTGCTGTTGTTGAATCGTTATTGTAATCAGTTGTAATCTTTGTGTAAACATCGAAAACAAGTGTTACAGTCGGAGCGTAGTAGTACATTGTCTTTGATGACTGACCAACGTACCATACAAAATACATTCCTGCCTCACTTGTAAGACCGGAGAGAATTGTTTCAGAATCAATCTCTGTCACAGAGGAGAGAGCCTTTGTGCTGCTGTTTACCGCGATGGATGTACCGGCGGAAACAACGGGTTTGATTGTGTCTGTGTCAACCATACCGCCGTTGATGCTGTAACCTGTTGAAACGTTTACTGTGCTGCTACCACCTGCGAGGATTGCAGACTGCTCAACGATGATTGATTTGAGAGTAACAACGGAGTTGGGGTTTGCGTCAACATACGCTTTGTATGCGCCATAAACGTCAACTGTGAAGTAAGTATTGACAACTGTAAGATTGATTCTTTCGCCAGCTGTCATTGTCTTTGTGTAAGACTTGAAAGCGGAATCCGCCTTTGTTGAGGTTGTGTAAACCAGTTTGTCTGCAGTGATTACCTTGTTTACAACTTCGCTTGATTCTGTTGTTTCAGAATAAGAATCATCAACGAAGTTGGAGTAACCACCATTGCTCGGTCTGTCCGCAGCAAATGCCATGCCAAACGGCAAACAACTTGCTAATACGGTGAGAACGAGAAGTGTGGCCAATGCCTTGATAATGTTTCTTCTACCTTTCATGTTTGTGCCTACCTTCCCAAATTTGCTCGGCATATAAAATATACCTTATTATATATCAATTCACCCGAGGGGAAGTTTTTTCAAACTCCCCCACCGTGCAAACCAAAACAGATTATGCTCTTGCCTTCTTCTTTCTGGAAGTGAGAACCAAGAGAATCAAGGTGAACGCTGAAACAATCATCATTACATTCCAGAATGTAACGCCTGAATTATCGCCTGTTTCGGGAACGGGCATAATTTCAAGTTCGCCTTCTACGGGGGTATCGATGTTGTAGCAATCAGTTACATCAATTTCGCCACGCATAACCTTGATTGAAGCAATTGTGTTTGCGCTGACGCCAACCTCTGTCTGAGTACCTGTAATTTCTACAACGAGTACGTCACCGTCAACAAGTACGCCTTCAGTAAATGTGAAAGTGGAATCTGTGAGCGGTGAGCCATCGTAAATCTTGGAAATTGAAGAAGAAGTGATAACGATGGGAGTTTCTATTTTCTCAACGGTGAGAGTACCGTTGATTGAAGCACCGATTGTGTAGTTGCCGGTTACGTCTGTTTCGCCACGCATTACTTTTACGGAAACAACTTTGTTGTCGCTTGAGCCTGCGAATGTCTGGCTGCCCTCAATAACAACTACGATTTCATCACCTTCAACAAGTACGCCGTCAGTGAATGTGAAACCGTCATTTGTGAGCGGTGTGCCATCATAAACCTTGCTGTCAGAAGCACCGGTAACAATGATTTCTGTTGAAACCTTTTCAACTGTGAGAGTGCCATCAACGTAAGTGATGTTATAGTTGTCAGTTACGTCAACGCCGTCACGTTTGATAACTGCATCAGAAGCAGTGTTTGTGCCCTGACCAACATCCAGCTGGCCGCCGTTTACGGTTACGCTTTCAATTACGTCACCTGATGCGAGGCCGTCAGCAATGATGCCGTCATTTGTGAATTCGCTGCCATCATATTCCTTACTGTCAGAAGCAGCGGTAATTGTGAGGTCACGCTTTGTAACTGTGAGTGTGCCGTCAACAACGGGAGCAAATGTGTAGTAATCAGTTACGTCAACTCCGTCACGCATTACCTTGTAGGAAACAACTTCATTTACGCTTGAGCCTGCGTTTGTCTGACTGCCGCTTACTGCAACAACAAGGATGTCACCGTCAACAAGAATGCCCTGTGTGAATGTGAAACCACTGTCTGTGAGCGGTGTGCCATCATATACCTTGGAGTTGGAGTTTGCAGTGATTGTGATGGGAGAGCCAACTTTGAGCACTGTGAGAGTGCCGTCAACGTAAACGATGTTGTAGTTGTCTGTTACGTCAACATCGCCACGCATTACGATCGCGCCTGATGCAACGTTTGCACTTGTGCCGATTTCCTGCTGACCGCCGACAACGTAAACGTCAGTTACTGTGTCACCTGCCGCAAGACCTGCGGGTGCGGTGTCCTTCCAGCCCTCGTCTGTGAGAGTTGTGCCATCGTAAACCTTGCTTGCAGAGTCCGCTGTGATTGTGAGTGTACGTTTTGTGACTGTAAGTGTGCCGTTAACTGATGCAAACTTGTAGCAATCAGTTACGTCCGTTTCGCCACGCATTACTTTATAGGATACGATTTCGTTTTCAACGGAGCCAACGTTTGTGATGTCGCCACCTGTTACAACTGTGAGGATATCACCTGCAACGAGGATACCGTCTGTGAATGTGAAACCATTGTCTGTGAGCGCTGTGCCGTCATACTCCTTGCTTGCGGAATCAGCGGTGATTGTGATTACGTCACCCTTTGCAGTAACTTCAAGCAAGCCGTCCTCTGTAGCGAGTGTGTAGTTTGAAGTTACATCAACGCCACCACGCATTACTTTGTAAGAAACAACCTTGTTTGCGCTTACACCTGCAAATGTCTGACTACCCTCAACTACAGCGATGATTTCATCACCGTCAACGAGAATGCCGGGTGTGAATGTGAAGCCGTTGTTTGTAAGCGGTGTGCCGTCATACTCCTTGCTTGCGGAGTTTGCAGTGATTGTGATTGTGTTACCAACGTTTGTTACTGTGAGTTCACCGCTGATTGAGGAGCCGATTGTGTAGTTTTCAGTCACGTCAACACCGTCACGCATTACCTTGATTGAAACAATCTTGTTTTCGCTTGTGCCAACGTCTGTCTGACTGCCTTCAATTACAACAACGAGTTCATCGCCAGCAGCGAGAATTGAAGAATCAAATGTGTAATCACCACTTGTAAGCGGTGTGCCGTCATATTCCTTGGATGCAGAGCCGGCCTCAACGATGATTTCCTGAGAAACTTTTTCAACTGTGAGTGTGCCGTCAACTGCTTCGAATGTGTAATAATCTGTTATATCAACGCCATCACGCATTACCTTGTAGGAAACAACCTTGTTTGCGCTTGTGCCAACATAGGTCTGGCTGCCCATAACTGTTACTGTAAGAATATCACCCTCAGCGAGAATGCCCGATGTGAATGTGTAACCGTCATTTGTAAGCGGTGTGCCGTCATATTCCTTGCTGTCAGAATCAGCAGTGATTGTGATTGTCTGTGTGTTTTTTGTTACTGTGAGAGTACCGTCAACATAAGTGATGTTGTAGTTATCGGTTGCATCAACGCCGCCGCGTGTGATGATTGCGTCGGAAGCAACGTTTGCACCAACGCCAACGCCAACCTGTCCACCTTCAACGATGACATTTTCAACTACGTCAGTTGAAGCAAGGCCGTCAGCTGTCCAGCCGATGTCGGAAAGCGATGTGCCGTCATACTCCTGTGTTGCGGAGGAAGCGGTGATTGTGAGATTACGTTTTTCAACTGTGAGTGTGCCGTCAACTGTTTCAATTGTGTAGTAATCAGTTACGTCAACTCCGTCACGCATTACTTTGTAAGAAACAACTTCGTTGACACCAACGCCAACGTCTGTGCGGTCACCCACAACTTCAACGAGAAGTACGTCGCCTTCAGCAAGCACACCCTGTATGAATGTGAAACCACCGTCTTCAAGCGGGAGTCCGTCATAAATCTTGCTGTTGGAGTTTGCCGTGATTGTGATTGCTGTGCCTATCTTCTCAACTGTGAGAGTACCGTCAACATAAGTGATGTCATAGTTTGCGGTTACATCAACGCCACCGCGTGTGATAATTGCACCGGAAGCAACGTTTGCACTTGAGCCAACGCCAAACTGACCGCCTTCAACAGTTACGCTTGCAACTGTGTCACCGTCAGCAAGACCTGCGGGTGCAGTGTCTTTCCAGCCGTTATCTTTAAGGACTGTGCCGTCATAAACCTTGTTTGCGGAGTCAGCGGTGATTGTAAGGTCACGTTTCTCAACTGTGAGAGTGCCGTTAACTGTTTCAATTGTGTAGTAATCAGTTACGTTTACGCCGCCGCGCATTACTGAATAAGAAATGATTTCATTTACGCTTGTGCCTGCGTCAGTCTGACTGCCCTTGATTGTTACTACAAGGTAGTCGCCCTCAGCGATAACGCCTGATGTGTAAGTGTAACCATAGTTTGCGAGCGGTGTACCGTCATAAACTTTACTGTCGGAAGCGGCAGTGATTGTGATTACCTTAGCGTTCTTTGTTACGGTGAGAGTGCCGTCAACGTAAATGATGTTATAGTTTGCAGTAACGTCAACTCTGTTGCGTGTGATAACTGCGCCTGAAGCAACGTTTGCGCTTGTGCCAACGTTTGTCTGTGAGCCGATTACTGTTACGGATACGATTTCATCATCGCCAGCAAGTCCTGATGCGGTCCAGCCGGCATCTGTGAGAGCGGTGCCATCGTAAACTTTTTCATCGGAATCAGCGGTGATTGTAAGGTCGCACTGAGCAATTGTAAGTGTGCCCGGATTCATCACAAGCACGTACTGCTCATCGGGTACGATATTCTGATTTTCATCAAGGATTACAACAGTACCCTCAAATGCGCCTGTGTAAGTGCCTGCATTTGTGCCTGCGTTGGAGTAGCCAAGTCCTGTAACGGACCAGCCGGCCGGCAAGCCATCAACAGAGAAGCCTGCAAGGCTCTGCTCCTGACCGTTGTAAGTGAGAGTGCCACTGTTACCTGTTGCTGTGATTACAGTTTTCTGACTGTAGATTGCGGTGTAAACAATCTCATTGTCAACTTTATCGGTAATTTCGGGAGACCAACCTACGAAGTACCAGCCATCGTCAGGAGTTACTGCGGGCGGCTTCGGAGTTTCATTACCCTTTACTATGTCATTGAATGTAACATTACCGTCTTCGTCCTCGCCATCAATTGAGCCGTGGTCGCCTGAATTGTAAGTTACGTCAAATGTTTCAACCAAAGGCATAACACCCGGTACGGGGAAGTCGTAAGTTGTGCCGTCCTCCAGAATAAGCTGTGTGGGCTTGTTTGCAGGATAGAACTTACCGGGCTCAAGGCCGTTTGCGTAAGGATCAATCTCAACTTTGTAGATGATTTTGTATGTGTAAATGATGTAATCGCCAACGCGTTCCTCGGTCGGAATTACATCCTGGAATGACCAGTAACCATCAATGTATGATACGCCGTCAGGATTGCTGCCCTCAGGCATAATGATGTTATCGGGAAGCGGGTCAGTGATAACTACTTCTGATTTTTCAAGCGAAACGTCAACAACTGACATAAAACTGTCAATAAGGTCAACTGCAGAATCCGCAGTGTATGCAAAAATCAGGTCACCTTCTGCGGGAGTTGCAATGCTTTCTTCGAGGTATTCACCTACAGTCGGGCCGCCGCTGTATGTGTTTGTGGTTGACGCACTGTAACAGATTGTGAAAATATTTGCAATCTTTTTGAGTTCTGTTGCTGCAACAGTTGTGTCCTCAAGCATTACCTGTGTTGAGTCACTGCCGTTACCCTTTGTTGTGCCATTTGTGTCAATGTAATAAGTCGGCTGACCGTCAGTGAGAACAACAACGTTCTTGCCTGCCTTTGAAATTGAACTTACCTGCTCGTCGCTCATAAGTTCTGTTGCAAGGCCAAGTCCTGCGTCAAGGTTTGTGCCGCCTGTTGCACTGAGCGCATTGATTGCAGCCTTTGCAGTTTCATAGCCCTCGTCGGTTGTTACGTCCTGCCAGTCACTGAGCACTGCGCTTGCATCAGAGGAGAACTTAACGATGTGAACGTATCTGCCAACGCCCGCGGGCGCTTCGTTTTTCATCTCATCAAGGAAGGCGATTGCAGCCTGTTTTGCAGCGTAAAGTCGTGTATCAGTCGTTGAAACAAGAGAGAATATTCCCGTTGATTTTGAACAATCGCTGTAATGGCTTGTCTGTGACTGACATTCGTCACACGCTTTCATTGAACCTGAAACGTCAAGCACAAGCACTGTTGCGATTGAATTCGGATTGAACATATCGGCATCAAGTTTCACTCCGACGGAAAGAGTAATCTCAAAGACATTCTCCTGTCCATTTACAGCGTTTGCTTTCTTGCTGAGAACGAGGTCGCCGTCGTTATAAGTGAATACGCCGTCGCCACCTTCATGCCACTGACCGCTTACGTCATAGTAGCCGTCAGTTGTTGTTGCACTCTCATCAGCCCATGCACTCATATTAGGCACAATGATGCTTAATGTAAGCATAACCGCCATCACAAGAGCAAGGACTGCACGGAATGACAACCTTTTGTTTGTTTTTGTCATTGTTTATACCCCCAATGTGAAATATAAGAAGTTAAATGGGTGTGATCTTCTGAATCAAAAAACTACGTTTTTAAACTCCAGATTTTTCTTTTTGAAAAATCGCACAATTACCCATTCTTTTTAGCCATACTATTATATAGCAGTTTTGTCAACTTTTCAAGGTTTTAATCCCATTTTTTTATTCCTTTATAAAATTTTGGCAAGATATACAAAATCAACATATTATCCCGCTTTTGACAAAAAATAATTTGGTGTAAAACTAACAAAACACAACAATAAATATCCACCC
>JAZQTF010000199.1:0-28309 GCA_045630445.1 Acutalibacteraceae bacterium | reverse complement strand
GCAAAATCCATCGGGTTTCTGCCATCCGTCAGCGATGAAAACCTGACCCAGTCTCATATCGCACGCGTGCTCAATCGAATTTTCATACTTCTCAATAAGGTCATCGTACCGCGCCATTTTCATAACGGTAATCCTGATTTTTTTCATAGTTTCACTATCCCTTATTTATTGTTTTTCTTTATCAGCATTGATGACAAAATTGCGTACAGCGTTGTGACCACAACAAGCGCCATCACTACAATAAACAACCACGTTGTGTGCAACAATGCTTCCACCGCATTGACCAGCATCAAGACCGCAAACAATGCGAACACCACTCCGCTCTGGATGTAGTACGGCTTTTTATTCATCCGCTCTCTCTCCTGCTTTGAGGCGTAGAGATAGGAATTATTAAGAAGCAAACCCTTGCCCATAAACGAGCGGATGCTCAGATAAGCAAGCACCAGCGCAACCGCCACAAGCACCAGCGCAACAATGATATGTTTCATAACTATTTCTCCTTGGTTTACATCCTTCATAATGCTTTTTCGTCCGTGTCATCCTGAGCGTAGTCGAAATCCGAGTGCAGCGAGGATCAAACGGGGCAACGCGCCGTTTGGGATCTCGGACGAAAAAGTTTAGATTATTAAGTTATGAGATCCCGATGCTGTCGCATCGCCCTGCGGGTTCGACTTCGGGCTGACGCCCTCCGCTCAGGATGACACAAAATATTGACTTATCAAAAAAATTATATATCCGTGTGAGATCCCGCTCGGGATGACACGACAAATGTTGCTACTGTCGCCTTTCGCCTGAGTTCCCGCTCGGATATGTCTTGCTCCACTCAGGATGACACGCCGTAATCTGATCTCATATAATGTTTTCTCCCAGATCATCCCATTGCGGATTCAATGTTTCTACAAGCGCATTCTTTTTTGAACGCACCCAACGTTTAATTTGTTTTTCACGTGCAAGTGCATCGTTCACATCCTGATACTCCTCAACATACACCAGTTTGTGAACGTTATATCTCTTTGTAAAGCCCTCAACCAAATTGTTTTTATGCTCATACATTCGCCGACTCAGATCACTTGTCACGCCAATATATACTACCGAGTTTGTCCTGTTTGTAAGTATATAAACAAAACACCCCATTAAACCACCTCGTCATTTATTGCAACAAACATTATCATAACGCCGGGATACCGCTCAGCCTAACCTCGTACTTTTCGTCCGTGTCATCCTGAGCGCAGTCGAAATCCGAGTGCAACGAGGATCAAACGGGGCAACGCACCGTTTGGGATCTCGGACGAAAAAGTTTAGATTATTAAATTATGAGATCCCGATGCTGTCGCATCGCCCTGCGGGTTCGACTTCGGGCTGACGCCCTCCGCTCAGGATGACACAAAATATTGACTTATCAAAAATTATATATCCGTGTGAGATCCCGCTCAGGATGACACAACACCGTTCCTCCGTTCAGTTGTCAACCTTTTCCCTGCTTAAACAAACAACCGTTTCAACGTGCTCGGTGTGGGGGAACATATCTACGGGCTGGATTTTGCGCACTTTGTAGCCTTTGCGCGTCAGGAAGGACAAGTCACGCGCAAGCGTTTCGGGATTGCAGGAAACGTAAACAATCTTTTCGGGATTGAGCATCACAAGTGAACGCAAAAATTCAAGGCTTGCTCCTGCTCGCGGCGGGTCCATAATCACAAGGTCGGCCTTCTCCCCCGCCCTTGCAAACTCCGTCATAAACTTTCCTGCATCATCGTTATAAAATTCAATGTTTTTAACGTTATTAAGGTCTGCGTTGACCTTTGCATCCTGCACCGCATCGGCATTGAGTTCAACGCCAATCACGCGTTTTGCCCTGTCGGACGCGAGAATGCCGATTGTGCCTGTGCCGCAATACGCATCAATCACCGTTTCTGTGCCGCTCATATCCGCAAACTCCAGCGCCTTGCCGTAAAGCACCGCGGTCTGCACGGGGTTGACCTGATAAAACGCTTTGGGAGAAACGCGGAAACGCTTGCCCATCAGTTCATCCTCAATGTAACCGCCGCCGAAAAGCACGCGGGACTCGTTGCCGAGAATAAGGTTTGTGCGTTTGTTGTTGACATTCTGCACAATCGTTGTGATTTCACTGTGACGCGACAAAAGCGCGTTTATAAACTTTCTCTCATCAGGAAATTCCGCACCGCCCGTCACAAGCACAACCATCACCTGACCGAGCGTGAAACTGCGTCTGACAAGGACATGGCGAAGAAAACCTTTTGACGTGGTGACATCAAAGGTTTTAAGTTTGAAACTGCGCAGAAGTTTGCGGATTGTGACGATGATTGCGTCGGCAATCTCATCCTCAATCATACAACTGTCAACGGGCACAATTCCCTTTGTTGACGACTGATAAACGCCCGACAAAATCTGACCGCCACGGGTTGTGAATGCCGCCTGGACTTTGTTGCGGTAATGGTAGGGATTGTCCATACCGATGATTTCGCGCACGTGGTGATACCTGCCAAGCAGTTTGATTGTTTTGACTTGCTTGAAACTGAGTTGTCGGTCATAGGGCAGATTCTGCAACTGACACCCTCCGCACTTTTTGTAGTTGGGACATTTGATATGTTCTGTCATAGACTCTCCTTATTTATTAGTCAAAGCTTCTTCATTATAATGTTAGGAAAACCAAAATCCATCTAAAATAGTTAGTGACGTTATATTATACCTCTCATAAAACAATTCGAAGTCATCTTTTCCCAATGTAAGTTCCACTTCCTTACACTGTGTTTTATCATTTTTCTTGTTGCGAAGTTCCCTATCATACTCATTGGAATTTTTTATGACCACACCTTTTTTAAACAAAAAATTATTTTCATTTGTAATTTTGAGGAGAGGAGTCCTATAAATACAACGAACAAACGCTTCCTGTCCAGATTTTATATTAAAAGAAGCCCTTATTCTCACAACAAAATAGCAATTACCATCAAGCACTTTTCTGGGGATGTTTCCCGCCCAAAAATGGGGATTGCCAAGGTTATTAGCATAATGCGGATTAGAATATGACGGCAATCCTTTTGATATATATTCATCAAGATTTTCTGAACCATACATATTCTTATCCAGCTCATAATCCGTAAACTGCGGAAATCCATGCCCCCTGAAATCAATACTGAGCGCATTTGCAAAGCTCTCTATTCGCTCATCATAGAATGTCAATATGTCCTTATAGACGTCCTCGTATGATTTTGTCCGCCCTCTACAAAACTTTTTCAATATCAAATCAAAATAGTCCTTGTCTGTAAAATGATTACAAGCAACAAAAACAGGGAATTCCTTTTCGTTTCCGTCACTAAGCCTCAACAACATTCTGTCTTTCATTGGAGATAATTTTATTATTTTTCCTTCTCCGTCATGAAATTTTACTATCGAATTCTCTCGCAAAAAGCACTTGTCGGAGCGTTTTCCTATGTACTGCCGATTTATATAGCAAAGAAGCGAGTTTAAAATTAAAAGATAGTCTTCATAATTATCTTTAATCTCTTCAAAACATCTTGTTTTCCACACAGGAAAATTTTCTTTCGATTTAAAAAGGTCATTTATATCATTACATACAAAGAAGATACCTCCACCTACAAAAAAGGTCTCAATTCCCATTGGTATCATAAGCCTTGTTTTTTGGCGCAAAATCTCAATTTTAATATGTAACAATAAGTGCTCCAACAAATTGCAGTAAACTAAATTCTCTTTGTTTTGCCACTCCAACGGTTGTCGACGCGCGGTTATAGGTGTAGAAAGTTGAAGCCCCCTATCCTCAAAAATATGATGACAATATAATCCTTCACTCGTTCTCGGAACTTTGGGATTTTTGCTCTTTAATTCAGGAGTGCAAAAATAATCATATTGTGCCGGACCGTATTTCTTTATAAGGTGTTTTACCAAGTCATAGTAGGACAGGGTTAACTCATAATACAGTTCTTCACTTAACATTTATTTAAGCCCTCCCTCATTTTGTACAATCCCCCACAATGATCATATCGACATTGAGTCATCGTTTCAACAAAACAACCGTTTCAACGTGGTGGGTGCGCGGGAACATATCAACGGGGGTTATTTTGTCCGTATGATAGCCCTTTTCCGCAAAGCGTTTCAAATCACGCGCGAGAGTTGCGGGGTCGCATGAGATATAGACGATTCGTTTCGGGCTTGCATTTGCAACGTCATCAATCAATCTTTCATCGCAGCCCTTTCGCGGCGGGTCAAGGAAAACAACATCAAACTGTCCCCTGCCCTGCAGATACTCAAACGCGGTTGCCGCATCCGCACAGAAAAACTCCGTATTCTTAAAGCCGTTGAGTTGCGCATTCTCCCGCGCATTGAGCACCGCGCGGTCAACAATCTCAAAGCCAATCAATTCGCCCGCATTCCTTGCCGCGCAAAGCCCGACACTGCCGATTCCGCAGTAAATGTCAAGCACCCGCTCACCGCCGCTCAGATTTGCGTATTCCGACGCGATATTATAAAGCCGCTCCGCCTGCGGAGAATTGACCTGATAGAATGAATGGGGAGAAATTTTAAGCCTTACTCCGCACAACTCATCCTCAATTTTTTCTTCGCCCCAGACAGTTCTGAAGTCTGCGCCGAGAATTACGTTTGTCTGTTTTTTATTGACGTTAACAACAACGCTTGCAAGGCCCTCAACATTCTGTGTCAGCAGATTGATGAGAGCGTCTTTTTTTGTCAGTTCATTTGCGTTGATTACGGCACAGACCATTATCTGCCCCGTCTTATGCGCACGTCTTATATAAATATGACGAAGTTCACCCTTACCGCTTAATTCGTCATAAACTGTTATTCCGTTTTCTTTTATCCACTTTTCAAAGCAATTGAGCACGCTGTCAAACTCCGCGCGTTGCAGTTTGCAGCCATCACTGCTGACAATTCTGTGCGTACGCTGGGCAAAGAAGCCGATTTTGATTTCACCGTTTTCCATCCGCACGGGGTACTGCGCTTTGTTGCGGTAAAAATCAACGTCCTCACTTGGCAGAATGGGAGAAATCTCCGTTTCAATTCCGCCGATTTTTCTCATCGCATCACGTACTCTTTCCCATTTTATCTTACATTCTTCTTCATAAGAAATATGACGGAAAACGCATCCGCCGCATTTTTCGGAAACGGCACAATCGCTCGCGATTCGTTTGTCGGACGGGGAAAGAATCTCCATACATTTGCCCACCGCGTAATTTTTCTTTGCTTTGATGATATGTGCAAGGACTGTTTCACCCTCCACAGTGTTGGGCACAAAAACAGCAAGGCCGCCGTGTCTTCCGACGCCGCAGCCCTCCGATGTCATACCCGTTATTTGTAATTCAACACGGTCATTTTTATTAAGCATAGTGGTCACCCATCACATATTATCCGTCATAAACATTATTGCCGCAGTTGCCGCAAGGGATGCGGTCTGTGTACGCAGGATTCGCGGCCCTAACGAGCCGATGATTGCGCCCGAATTGAGAGCAAACTCAACTTCACTCTCCTCAAATCCGCCCTCCGGTCCGACTATGACGGCAACACTCTGCCCTTTTGTGATTCCCATTTCTTTAATCGGTTTGCCGCCGCCCTCATAAAACATTATGACGGTGTCCGCGGTCATTGAGCCGATTGCCTGCCTGAAAGTCTGCACCCCGTCAACCTCGGGAATAATTCCCCTGCCGCACTGCATTGCCGCTTCAAGCGCAATTTTATTCCAGCGCTTAACCTTTGTGTCGCACGCTTTTGCATCGGGTCTTGAAACGCAACGCTCGGAGAGAATGGGCACAATTTTCTTTGCACCAAGTTCAACCGCACGCTGCACAATTCCGTCCATCTTATCACTTTTCGGAAGTGCCTGATATATTGTTATATCAACATCCGCCTCAGTTTCGCTTTTCTTTTGTGAAAGCACTTTCACGCTCACGCAGTCAGGAGAAAGGCTGTCAATCACGCAATCATAATCAGTACCCGCACCGTCGCACACGGTCAGGGATTCGCCAACTCTCATCCGCAAAGCCTTTGCAATATGCTTTGAATCATCGGGCGACAAAGTTATAAACTCACCGCCGTTATAATCAGCAAAAAATCTCGGCATCGTCAACCTCCCCGTTAAAATACACCTTTGCTTTGAAGCAGACTCCTCGCTCAAACTTTGCCTCAAAATAGGTTGAATCTTCATCGGAGCAGGACTTAATATCAAGCACGTCACCAAGTTTTGCTTCGGAAGTGTAAGCGATTCTGAAAGCGGTGGGATTTTTAATCTCAACCGTTTCGTCAACGAATGACGCATACTCGGCATTGTTTACGTGGCCGTAGAAATCAAGCCTGCCACTGTCTATTTCTATTGTGTTAAGTGATGTTAATTCACCATTTTCACTCAGACGCTTCGGTGCGGGATAACCGTTCACCATCACGGGAAACGGTGCACTCCACGCATCAACAAACCCCTGCGAACCTGTCAGCCGTCTTGTGTTTACATCAACGCAGACCCACTGGCTGACCGCATCAATCAGATGCTCACCGTCTGCGGTTTCAATTGAATGGTAGCGCAAAAGACCCACGCGTCTTTCAGGCAGAGTCCAGGTCTTTGTTTTTAGTTTTTCATTAAGCGACGGCATACGACTCATCTTGCAGGAAATTCTTGTCACGAAAAGCATCATTCCAAGTTCCATCAGTTTTTCAACCGACAGATTGACGCAGTGCAGGTGCTTGTGGGCACACTGCTGCATCACGTCAAGCATTCCTTTAAGATTCATCACACCGTCTTTGCCAACGTATTCCTGCGTGACAACAACGTCATTTGTGTTGACAATGCGTTCATCCGCATTCCGGTCAGCAAGTGCGAATTTATCTGATTTCATCTGCGCCGAACCACTTTCTGAGAACTTCCGGAATTGTTACGCTACCGTCTGCATTCTGGTAGTTTTCAAGGATTGCAGCAGTTGTTCTGCCAAGCGCAACGCCTGAGCCGTTGAGTGTGTGGACAAGTTTTGCCTTGTCACGAACGTCCTTCTTGCAACGGATTGACGCTCTGCGAGCCTGGAAATCCTCAAAGTTGGAGCAGGAAGAAATCTCAACGTATCTGCCGTAAGAGGGCATCCATACTTCAATATCATAAGTTTTTGCAGAGGAGAAGCCAAGGTCACCCGTTGACAGACAAACAACTCTGTACGGAAGACCGAGGAGCTGGAGCACGCGCTCCGCATCATTTGTGAGTTTTTCAAGTTCGTCATAGGAATTTTCGGGGGAAGCGAACTTAACAAGTTCAACTTTATTGAACTGATGCTGGCGGATAAGACCTCTTGTGTCCCTGCCCGCACTGCCTGCTTCCGCTCTGAAACACGCGGAATAAGCGCAGAAACTCATCGGGAGTTTGTTTTCATCAAGAATATCGTCACGGAACATATTTGTTACGGGTACTTCCGCTGTGGGAATAAGGAAATAATCATTTGTGGAGAGTTTGAAAGCGTCTTCCTCAAACTTCGGAAGCTGACCTGTACCGGTCATTGATGCTCTGTTAACCATAAAGGGCGGGAAAACTTCTGTGTAGCCGTGCGCTGTGTGAGTGTCAAGGAAGAAGTTCATAATCGCTCTTTCAAGACGCGCGCCCTTGTCCTTATAGAAAGTAAATCTTGCGCCGGTTACCTTTGCTGCGGTTTCGGGGTCAAGAATGCCAAGGTCTGCACCGATGTCCCAGTGCGCTTTGGGCTCAAAATCAAACTTTCTCGGCTCGCCAAACCTTCTGATTTCAACGTTTTCTGTGTCATCCTTACCAACAGGAACACTCGCGTTGGGGATGTTGGGGAAGCCAAGGATGAGGTCCTTCTGCTTTGCTTCAAGGTCGGAAATCTGCGCGTCAATGCCCTTGAGTTTTTCTTTGATTTCATTCATCTTCGCCATAATTCCGCTGATGTCTCCGCCCTCTTTTTTAATCTGCGGAATCTGCTTGCTTGCAATATTCTGCTCATTCTTCATAGCGTCAGCCTGAGCGGAAAGTTCTCTGCGCTGTGCATCTATTGCAATGATTTCGTCAACCTGCGCATCCATATCCTTGTTACGCTTTTTCATTGCTTCCTTTACCATTTCGGGATTGGTTCTGATTACTTTAATGTCTAACATCTCGATTATCTCCTATCCAATTTTTGCTAATTTTTATAAATTTTTACAAATCGTGTTTGCCAATTCTTTAAGGTCATCCTTGCCGTAGAACTCAATTTCAATTGTACCCTTTCCCCTGCCCTTGTTGACTTTGATTTTTCTGCCAAGTTCGGATGAAAGTGCAAGTTCCACTTCATCATAGAATGAGTCTCTGCGTTTGATTTTTGTTGTTTTCTCCGCTACGGGTTTCTTCTGCGCGAGTTTTTCAACATCTCTTACGGACAAACCTTTTTCAACAATTTCATTTGCAACCGCTTTTACGGTTTCAACATCCTCAAACGCAAGGAGTGTTCGCGCATGGCCTGCGGAAATTCTGCCGTCACGCGCCATTTCGCGTACGGATTCGGGCAGGTTGAGCAATCTCATTGAGTTTGCAACCGCTGAGCGGGATTTGCCAACACGCTTTGCCACAGTTTCCTGAGTCAACTCGTGGGTTTCCATCAACGCTTTGTAACCTTCCGCTTCTTCAATCGGATTCAGGTCCTCTCTCTGCAGGTTTTCAATAAGAGCAAGTTCCATCACCTGCTTGTCGGTCAATTCCTTTATGATAACCGGCACTTCGGTAAGACCCGCAAGCCTTGCTGCACGCCATCTTCTCTCACCCGCAACAATCTGATAACCCGTCTCCGCAATCGGACGGACAACAATCGGTTGGAGAATTCCGTGCTCCGCGATTGATGAAGAAAGTTCACTGAGCGCTTCCTCATCAAAAAACTTTCTGGGCTGATTCTTATTGGGTTCAATATCAAAAATCTTCAACTTGACTGCGCCTGAGCCAATCTGCTCCTCAACGGAATTATCCTCAAAAAGAGCGCTCAGACCTTTGCCAAGTCCGCCTTTCTTTGCCGCCATAATATTCAATCCTTTCCTGATTATTTAGATTTCTTCGGCTTGACGCCGTTTTTCTTCAAAAATTCGTTTGCAAAATCATCGTAAGCCTCCGCACCCTTGGAGCGCTTGTCATAATAAAGCACGGGCATTCCGTGGCTTGGCGCTTCGGAGAGAGTTACGTTTCGCGGAATTGTTGTGAAATACAACTTCTTCGGGAAAACTTTCTTGATTTCACGCACAACCTGATTTGTGAGATTGAGTCTGCCGTCAAACATTGTCACAAGCACGCCCTCAAATTCAAGTTGCGGATTATAAAGTCTTTTCACCTGACGGACGGTATTCATAAGTTGAGCAAGTCCCTCAAGCGCGTAATACTCACACTGAATCGGCACAAGCAAGGTGTCCGATGCGTTGAGTGCATTGAGAGTTATAATTCCCAATGACGGCGGACAATCAAGGAAAATGAAATCATAATCATCAGCAATGCCCGCAAGAGCCATTTTCAGACGATTTTCCCTTTTATCCATCATTACAATTTCAATCTCCGCACCCGCCAGATTTATGTTTGCGGGGAGCAGGTCAACATTCTCAAACTCCGTATGTATCAAGGCTTCCGAGGCTTTTGTGCCGTTTACGAGCAGGTCATAAGTTGAGTGTTTGAGCGCTCTTTTATTGACGCCCATACCACTTGTTGAGTTGCCCTGCGGGTCAATGTCAACAAGCAGGACTTTCAGACCTTTTGCACCAACACAAGCCGCAAGATTGACCGCAGTTGTGGTCTTACCAACGCCGCCTTTCTGATTTACAACAGATATAATCTTTGCCATTTCTCACCCTCCGTTTACTTTTAATGAGTTGTTTTCTGTCTTTTCTGCTATTGTATCACATTGTTTCACATTTTTAAAGTGTTTCACGTGAAACTTCTCACATTTTGTCAAAAAAATTTATTCATACAACAGCATTCTTCCTCCCCTCCCCTGCTATTTTACGCAAAAAGCAAGAACGGACAAAACCTTTTCAGGTAATGTCCGCCCTCGCTTTGTGGATGGGAGTGTATATAAGTGGGTAAGGAATAGGCTAATTGTGGGTATTTGTCTTTGGTATCTTCACTACATACTCTATATAATCTTCCGTTTCTCTTCTCATACTGTCCGCCATTATACCCGCTTGGCGCATCACCTTGACCGCGTTTGTGATTGTGTTCTGAAATATCCGCACGTCCTTGATAACAAGGGTTGCACGGTTGTTTTTGATCGCGTTGTGTTTCCCCTCCAAGCATTGATTTATCAACGTTTCTGTGCCACTGACGTTCAGTTTTTGGTCAACCACCGCGTTGACAACAAAGAGCATATCGTCCGGTTTTTCAAGTTTCAGCAACGCTCTTGCGTGACGCTCGGTCAGTCCGTGCTCAATTATCTTTTCCTGCACCGGACGCGGCAGAGTCAGGATTCTGAGTTTGTTGCACAGTGTTGACTGCGCCATTCCAAGATAGCACGCCGCCTGCTCCTGCGTTACTGAGCATTCTTTCAGCAAACGGTAGATCGCAACCGCTTCCTCAATGAAATTCAGATTCTGACGTTGCATATTTTCAAGCAGGGAAACAACCGCACAACCACTGTCATTCGTTGATATTTCAACGCACGGCACGCTTTTGAGTCCGACCATTTCCGCAGCACGCAACCGCCTCTCCCCTGCTATCAGTTCATATTCTCCGCTGCTGTTTTTACGCACTGTCAACGGCTGAATTATCCCGACATACCTTATGCTTTCGGCAAGGCTTCGCAATTCTTTATCGGAAAAGCATTTTCGTGGCTGATCGGGATTTGTTTTTATCTCCTGAATTGGTATCAACATCACCCGCCCGACTTGTCTTGGGGTTTTTGTTGCGGTTTTCATAACAAAAAACCTCCTTGTCTGCTTGTCCAAGGACATCTTAACACAGACAGGAGGTATTTTTTGGCAAGTTTTGTCGTCGTTTCAAAAAACTTTGCCCTATTATATTTTGTTTTGCGACATTATTTTAATGCCTTTTTAGCGATTTGTGCAGAAACTCTGGGATATTTTGGCGGAGTCTGCGAAATCTTTTTGATTACAACAAGACTTCTTTCACTTGAATCGGGCAACGCAAACTGCTTGATATCAACGATTTTACCGCCCAGGAGCCTGATTGCGCCCTGCGCTTCGTCAACTTCATCGTTGAGAGATGCTTTCATTGCAACAAAACTCCCCTGCTCCTTTACAAAAGGAATGCAGTATTCGGACAAAACATTGAGTCTTGCAACTGCACGCGCAGTGGCAAAGTCAAATTTCTCTCTGTATTTTGCACTTTTACCCGCTTCTTCGGCTCTTGCGTGGAGTGTGACACCGTTAAGACCGAGTGTATTTACAACCTCATCAATGAAATTGAGTCTTTTCTTTGTGCCGTCAAGCATTGTTATATGTATATCCTCACGCGCAATCATAAGCGGAATTGACGGAAAACCCGCGCCGCAACCAACGTCAATTATCCTTGCGCCCTGCGGGACGTCAACAAATCTGAGAAAAGTAAGGCTGTCAAGGTAATGCTTGACCGCAATTTCTTCGGGCGCGGTAATTGCGGTGAGATTCATCTTTTCATTCCATTCAAGGAGAAGTTCTGTGTACTTGCAAAACTTCTCCGCCTGAGCGTCAGATATTGATATATCAAGGGTTTTTGCGCCATCGTAAAGACTTCTGAGCATCTTTTCCATACTATTCTCCCCTTCTTCCCGCAAGATAAATAAGCAATACCGAAATGTCTGCGGGGCTAACTCCGGATATTCTTGACGCCTGACCGACGTTTTCGGGACGGACTTTTGCAAGTTTCTCAATTGCTTCCATTCGCAATCCCCTTATATCCTCATAACATATATCTTTGGGCAACTCTTTAACTTCAAGCCTTCTCATTTCTGCAATCTGTGAAAGTTGACGTCTGATATAACCTTCATACTTGATTTCAATTTCAACCTGCTCAAAGATTTCCCATTTAAGATCGGGTCGGTTTTTGTCAAATGCCGCAAGACATTCGTAATCAAGTTGCGGTCTGCGGAGCAGATCAACAAACCTTACGCCCGTTGTTATGGGTGATGTTCCACGTGAAACAAGCACCTCGTTAACCGCGTCAGATGGTGATATAACAACGTTTTTCACTCTTTCGGACTCTTGCTTTATGAGTTCTTGTTTCTCAAGATAACGTGCATAGCGTTCCTCACTGATGAGCCCGATTTCTCTGCCGATTGGTGTCAGGCGTTTGTCCGCATTATCCTGACGGAGAATGAGTCTGTACTCCGCGCGGGACGTCATCATACGGTAAGGGTCACTGCAACCCTTTGTTACAAGGTCATCAATGAGTGTGCCGATATAAGAACTTGCGCGGTCAAGCACAAGCATATCTCTGCCAAGCACTCTGAATGCGGCATTGATACCTGCAATAAGTCCTTGCCCCGCCGCTTCTTCATATCCGCTTGAGCCATTGAACTGACCTGCGCCGAAAAGTCCTGCAAAATCTGTAAATTCAAGGGTTGCGTTAAGGCTCAACGGGTCAATGCAGTCATATTCAATCGCGTACGCGGTACGCATAACTTCAACGTTTTCAAGGCCCGGAATAGTTTTAAGCCATCTGAGTTGCACTTCTTCGGGCAGGGAAGAGGAGAGACCCTGCAAATACATCTCTTCCGTGTCAAGTCCGCACGGCTCAATAAACACCTGATGGCGTTGCTTGTCCGCAAAACGAACAATTTTATCTTCAATACTCGGACAATATCTCGGGCCGACACCCTCAATCTTTCCGGCGTAAAGAGGGGAGCGGTGCAAGTTGTCAAGAATAACCTGCTTTGTTTCTTCATTAGTATATGTAACGTGGCAGATCGCTTTGTTTTCAGGCACTTTCTCCGCATCAAAAGAGAAGGGGACTACGCGCTCGTCACCGTGTTGCTCTTCAAGCCTTGAGAAATCAATGCTTCGTCTGTTTACACGCGCGGGTGTGCCTGTTTTGAATCGTCTTATCGGCAGGCCGAGATTCAGGAGCGATTGTGTAAGACGGGTTGCCGCAAACATTCCGTCAGGGCCGCTTTCAAAGGAGCATTCACCAACAAAGATTTTGCCACCAAGATATGTGCCCGTTGCAAGAATAACGCATTTTGCGCCATAAACCGCATTAAGATGCGTTGTTACGAGCCATTCATTATTTTCTGTACGCTCAAGAGAAGTTATTTCCGCCTGCTTAACCTGCAGATACGGCTCAATTTCCAATATGCGTTTCATATATCGGCTGTAATCCTTGCGGTCAATCTGCGCACGCAGAGAATGCACCGCAGGGCCTTTGCCAAGATTGAGCATACGGCTCTGAATCAGAGTTGCATCCGCAGCCTTGCCCATCTCTCCGCCAAGCGCATCAATCTCACGCACGAGATGTCCCTTTGATGTGCCACCGATTGAGGGGTTGCAGGGGAGATTGCCGATTGCGTCCATATTTATTGTAAAGATACAGGTTTTGCAGCCAAGCCTTGCACTTGCCAGCGCCGCTTCAATTCCCGCGTGACCTGCACCAATGACGATTACGTCAAAATTTCCAGCGAAATATTCCATAAAATCCTCCGTAAATCAGGATTAGTTTTTTATTCAGGTAGGGTGGGGGAGTGGTGACTAAAAATCACTTGCCGACACAGAAGTTTTCAAACACCGCGTCCGTAACTTCCGTTGTGATTCGTTCACCTGTCAATTCCATAAGCGCTTCAAGCGCACAATCAACACTGATGTTAACAGCGTCAAAAGTCATAAACGCACGCATCGCTTCAACACCTTCCGTCACACATTCAAGCGCACGCACACAACAAGCACGCTGACGCTCATTGTTTATGATGCCGGTTGAGGTGTCATAATCCGCAAGTTCAAACAATTCCTCAGCCGCCATTTCAAGCGCAGAGCAATCGTCCGCAGTGCCTGCAGACATATAGACAACGCGGTTAAAACTTGACTCAATGATTGATGTATCAAGTTTTTGCTCAAGGTCTGTTTTATTTACAACAGCAATACTCTTGCTGTTTTTTACAAGTTCAAGCACGGTCATATCATCAGCGTCAAGTTCTTTTGATGAGTCAAAAACCGCGATTACAAGGTCAGCGTTTTTCATTTTCTCCTGCGCACGCTCAACGCCGATTTTTTCAACTTCATCCGCCGTTTCGTGAATTCCCGCTGTGTCAGCAAGGCGGAGAATGAGTTTTCCAAGACGCACGTTTTCTTCAACAATGTCCCTTGTTGTACCTGCAACAGAGGTGACGATTGATCTCTCTGTACGCGCAAGAAGATTCATCAGAGTTGATTTTCCCACGTTAGGTTTGCCGATGATTGCGGTGTTGATTCCTGTGCAGAGAATCTTGCCCGCATCAAAACTGCGAAGAAGTTCCGTCAGTTTGCTCTGCGCAAAACAGAGTTTTTCAACAATCATTTCATCCGTAAGTTCGGGTAAATCATCGTCAGGGTAATCACTCCACACGCCCATGTGTGCCGACAATTCAACAAGCGGTTTTTTAATCTGTGCAATCCTGCGTGAAATTGCGCCGTCCTTTGCCGCGGCCGCACCCCTTGCAGCCTGCTCACCCTGCGCACAGACAATATCCATTACCGCCTGCGCCTGAGTCAGGTCAAGTTTGCCGTTTAAGAACGCACGTTTTGTGAATTCACCCGGTGCGGCAGCGTGCGCACCGCAGGAGATAACACTGCGTAAAACACGGTTGAGAACATAAATACCACCGTGGCAGGAGAGTTCAACAACATCCTCACCGGTGTAACTTTTCGGGGCACGATAAACAAGAGCAAGCGCCTCATCTATCAACGTTTCACTCTCATACACTCCACCATATTTCATTGTGTAGCCCTTGGCATCGGATAGGGGAGAGCAGTCCTTTGCTCTGAAAACCTTGTCAGCAATTTCAAAAGCATCCTGCCCTGAAATCCTGATGATTCCTATTCCGCCCGCCGCCGCAGGAGTTGCGATTGCCGCGATTGTTCTGCCGTCAGTAAATGACATATTTTCACCCCGATTGAATTAAGGATTATAAATTATAATCTTGTATATTTATAAAAGTTAAGATCCGATAAAACCATCCGTTCTATTCGGCTCCCTCTGTCGAGGGGGCTGTCTGCGAAGCAGACTGGGGGAGAGATTGTTTTACAATCAAATCTATATATTCACACACGCCGTAAAAATTGTCTGTTATTTCCGTGTTGCAGATTCGAAGAATTTTCAGATTCATTCTTTCAAGGTCGTTTGTGCGAAAATTATCCTTTTCTGTCTTTTCCTCCGTGTAATGACCGCCACCATCAATCTCGATAACCAGTGCGGCTTTTGCACAGTAAAAATCAACTATATAATTACCGATTGATTTCTGCCTTTGGAATCTTATTGGATAAGCATTCAGAAATTCATACCACAATTTGCGCTCCCAAGGCGTCATATTTTTTCTTAATGCTTTTGCAAGAGGGATGTTTGATTTGTTATATTCTTTCATTTTGTATCCTTTTCTCTCCCTCCGTCACGGCTTTGCCGTGCCACCTCCCTCGTCAGAGGGAGGCAAATTAATCAGCATCAAATATTAATCATCATCATAAATCGGATAGTTTATTATTTAATAACAAACATTATAACAACAACCATTAACTAACTGAAATTAACAAATCAAAACACAGTTTGTTTTCTGTTTGTGTGTATTCTAAAAAATTACATACACTATTACTATATAACATTTTCTGTGCAAAATCAAGAAAAGAGCCACTTCAAAATGACAAACATTTTGAAATGGCTCGTTAATCTTTCAATAATTAGTCGTTGCTTTCAATCTTGCCGTAGAGGAAAGCGCCTTTAAGGTCACTTCTGGGCTCTCTCGGCTCTGTTGATGCGGGTTTCTCAGCAGCGTCATACTTCTTATCCTTTGCGGGATAACGACGTCCGCCGTCCTTTTTGTAGCCGCCGCGGTTGTTGTTATACTTGCCGCCTCTGCCACCCTTGTGGTAGCGGTCACCAGTGGGTTTGAAACCTTCTTCAAGGCTGATTACAACCTTACGGTCAGCACCCTCACCGATTGAACTTGACTTTGCACCCTTGATTCCCTGGACAGTTGTGTGAATAATTCTTCTCTCGTAGGGATTCATCGGCTCAAGAGTTACGCTCTTGCCTGTTTTAACAACCTGGAAAGCAAGTTTTCTTGCAAGACCTGAAAGTGACTTCTCTCTCTTTTCACGGTAATCGCCAACATCAATTGAAACGCGGCAATATTCCTCAGTGCCCTTGTTTGCAACAAGACCTGTGAGATACTGGAGCGCGTCAAGTGTGTCGCCATGGCGACCGATAAGCAAGGAATTATCCTCACATTCAACTTTGATTGTAAGACCTTCCTCAGCCTCCTGGGGAGTTACTGTAACGTTTTCTGCGCCCATTGCAACAAGAACGTTTTTAAGGAAGTCAACTGCGGATTCGCCGGAATCCTCTTCGTACCAGACTCTTACGCGGGCAGGGGAGCCACCGAAAAGTCCGAGCACTTTCTTTGAAGGAAGTTCAAGAACATCCTTTTTAACATCTTTATTTTCATCGGCGTTGAGTTCTCTGAGCGCGTTCGCAAACGCCTCCTCAATAGTTGCACCCTCGCCAAAAGCCTCATGTATCAACATTTTATCCTCCATTAACCTAACCATTAAGAAAACCTGCTCTTAATTGCTTCTTCTTTCTCGCACCTTTCGATTGTCTCGTCAACCATAAGCTGAGCCGCAATTCTGCCGGGGCCGTAGAATTTATTGATCAATACCTGCTGAATAAGCATGATAAGTGAACTTGAAATCCAGTAAATACCCATACCTGCGGGGAAAGAGAAACAGAGCACCAGTGAGAAGATTGACATACCGTAAAGCATACAACCCATCTGGTTTGCGCCTGACTGACCGTTAGCCTTCTGCTGTCTGATAGAAACGTAAGAAACAGCAAGCTGGAGCAGACACGCAAGAATCGGAATAAGCCATATCAGACTCGGTTTGCTGATTTCGGGAGAATCCGAAAGATTGAGAAAAAGAAACTTACTGTTGAAACCGAGAATACTGTCAGCAACTTCGGGAGTTGCACCTGCGGAAATGAGGGATTCTGCGGATTCACCAAAAAGACGGAGCTGGAAACCGCTCTTTGACACGTCAATGTTTGCGATGTTTCCTGCAATTGTTTTGAGTGTTTCTTCACTGATACCAAGAATATAGGTAATCGGTTTGTAAATAACCTCAATGAGAGGGAAGATGAGCAAAAGCTGAACCATTGAGGGCAGACAACCTGACAATGAAGCAGGGTTGTAATTCTCTTTCTGATAGAGTTTCTGCATCTCTTCGTTCATTTTTACTCTGTTGTTAGCATACTTTTCCTGAATTCTCCTGATTTTGGGCTGAATTCTTGCCAATCTTGCTGACGACTTCTGCTGTTTGATAGAAAACGGCAACATGATAAGTCTGAAAAGTAATGTGAAAAGGAAAATTGAAACTACGTAGTTGCCTGTCCAGCCGTAGAAAAGGCCCATTATCCAGGCAAACGGTTTTATAATAAGACTCATTTAATTCTCCAAATCCCGCTTGTCCTCTGTTTTTTCGGGGACAGGGTCATACCCACCCCTGAAACAGGGATTGCAGCGTAATAATCTTTTTAATGCAAGCCATCCGCCTTTGAGTGCGCCATGGCTCTGAATTGCTTCAACCGCATATTGAGAGCAGGTCGGGGTAAACCTGCACACTGCGGGTGTGTTCGGTGAAATTCTTTTCTGATAAAAACGGATCATACCAAGCATCATTTTTTTAATCATAAAATCATCGCCTTAAAAACTAATCAAATTCCGTTTAAATCTTCGTTATTGATTTTCTTCTATTAACCCCGCTTTTCTGAGATGCTGCCTCATAACAACTTCAATCTCCGTGCTTTTCATTGAAGCCGTTTTTCCTCTGGCAACAAAAACAATGCTGCAGCCCTTTGCGGTAATCTCACCGCTTACAGCACGGTATGCTGCGCGAATCACTCTGCGTGAGCGATTTCTCTTAACTGCGTTTCCAATCTTTTTGCTTGTGGTGATACCCAAGCGACAATTCTCTAAGCGACAATTTCCCGCGCGGTTTTTAAATACATAAGTAACCAGCGCAGGATTAACAAACGAAACTCCTCTGGAGTAAACTCGTCTAAAGTCACTATTTTTTTTGAGTGTTTCAACTCTGTCCAATTTGTAAGAACCGTCCATCATTTTTTTGAAGTTAAGCCAAAACGGAAATTAGTAAGAAAGTCTCTTTCTTCCCTTTGCTCTACGTCTTGCGAGAACGTTTCTGCCGGAACGTGTGGACATTCTCTTGCGGAAGCCGTGCTCCTTCTTTCTGTGGCGTTTCTTGGGCTGATATGTTCTAAACATTCTGTTGACCTCCTCCCAAACATAATACTTGCATTGTGAGATTATACTTCAAAATAGTCAAGTTTGTCAACAAAAATTTTGATAAATGAGGGTTGTTTTTTTGATTTATCTATATATGGTGTTATTTTTTATTTTTCTGCACATATATTGTCACTCATATATCAACGTTTATACGACGGAATGTTGAATTATTGTTGTGGATATTCGGTTTACCTGTAAACAGTGGTGGAAAATACTGACACATCAGCGGTGAAAAACGGTTGCCGGATGGTGTGATAAAGGGGATTTTTTACGGATGGGGGAGAGTTTTTTGTGGTTATTTTTTGTCAGTTTTAGTGGTGTTTTTTATACAACAAAATTTTCTTTTGTTGTTAAAGAAAAACGGAATGACACTCGGTCGCCCATTACGAGAAAATTTTGGTTAAGTGAAAAAAGATCCCTCTGACGAGGGGGCTGGATTTTGCGAAGCAAAAGACTGGGGGAGAGATAATTTAACAAAAGTAAAAATTTTGTTTGTCATTCTCTCCCCCCGTTTCGCATACGCTCAACACCTCCCTCGTCAGAGGGAGGCTTATTGTCTTTCATTTTGATTTAAATTTTTAGTCCAAGATTCCAAACAACATACTTGCCGTTTAATCCTCACTACGTTTAAATTTCAACTTCACTCAGGATAACACGGACGAAAACAAAAACGGAATGACACTCGGTCGCCCATTACGAGAAGATTTTAGCTTTGTGCGTAGGGGAGGATATTATCCTCCCGCAAAGATTGCGGCAGATTCAACGGGCGGATGGTATCCGCCCCTACAACAAGATTGTAGTTTTGTATGTAGGGGCGGCCATTGGCCGTCCGTCATAATTTCGGGAAAACCAAACGGGTGAACTGTGTTCTCCAATATGTTGTTACAAGCAGTTTCATCAATTCTTACACCTCATCCGCCTCGTCGTCACAAACTTTGCTTATTCGTTTTCACCTGGTCGGTGAAAATCTCATCCGCTCCGTTGCTCCTCCTCTTCCCAAAAAGTGGTACTTTTTGGGAGCCCTGTTTTACAAGTCCCACCTTCCCCTCAAGGGGAAGGCTTTTTTTCTGACAAAATTGCCTGACAAGCAGAAAAATTGAGTGTAATTTTTATTGGTGATGTGGAAGAAAACAGTAAAAAAATTCAACTTGGTTTTTATTGATTTTTGCTTGTCAAGAGAAAAATTTTCAAATTTTAAAAAATATTTTTATCAAAAGTCAACCGTTTGAGGTTGCCAGAAGGGTGTTTTGGGCCTATAGGTGTAGGGATATTTATAACGTTACAAAATCCACTCTATAAGCCTTATATTAAATATTTATTTAATTAAGTAAAAAAACATTATAAAAATATTGAAAAGGAGAAAATTTTATGTTAAACTTAAACGGAATATCGAATAGTGACAATTTGGGTAATTTTGGTGAGCAGAAAAATCTCAGCTATGGGGTGTTGAGAAACAAAGGTCTGCCACAATTTTCCAAAGAACTGACCTATCACAAGGAGGAAAATATGGAATCATTCAAAGAATTATGGCAACTTGTTCAGCAGTATTGTAAAGATCACATGAATGAAGTTGCTTTCAACTGCTGGATTATGCCGATTGAGCCGATTGAAATCACAGCAAGTAAAGCAACTCTTTACACTAAACACAGTTTCCCGAAAAAAGTAATTGAAGAAAAATACTCAAAACTTATTGAGGAAGCATTTGAAAACGTTTGCGGTTTTACTGTTACTCTCAACTTCATCTGCGATGAGGACACTGACTCAGAATTTCTCAATGAGGACAGACTGACAATAACCCACACTGACGGAAAAGCAAAGGGCAGGACCCATTACGAATACACCTTTGACACTTTCATCGTCGGCCCTACAAACAGATACGCTCACGCAACCGCTCAGGCCGTTGCGGACAAGCCCGGAGAGTCTTACAACCCGCTTTTCATTTACGGCAACTCCGGCCTTGGTAAGACTCATCTTCTCAACGCTATCTGTTACAGAATCCAGCAGAAAAATCCCGAAGCGGTAATTGTACTTGTTTCCGCGGAGGACTTTACAACCGAATTCCTGCATCATCTTAAAAACAACACGGTGCATATTTTCCAGGATAAATACAGGACCGCTGACGTTTTGCTCGTTGACGACGTGCATTTCCTTATCGGTAAGGAACAGACTCAGGAAGCATTCTTCCACATTTTCAATGCTCTCCACGCAGACAAGAAGCAGATGGTATTCACATCTGACCGTGCGCCGAAAGAAATTCCGAAAATCGAAGAAAGACTTCTTTCACGTTTTGAGTGGGGTCTTCTTGCAGATGTGCAGGCGCCTGAGTATGAAACAAGAATTGCAATCATCAAGCGTAAGGCTGAACTTCTCGGTTTCACAATTCCCGATGATGTTGTTGAATTCATCGCGGACAAAATCAAGAAAAACATCCGTCAGCTTGAAAGCACTGTAAGAAAAATCAACGCTTACAGATTGATTGACAATATTGCGCCGTCAATCCAGGTTGCACAGAATGCAATCAAGGACATCATCACTGACAACAAACCCGTCGGTGTCACAATTGAAAACATCATTTCCGAAGTTTCAAGGACAACCGGCGTGCCTGAGGATAAAATCCGCTCCAAGGACAAAACCGCAAAAGTTTCTTTTGCCCGCCAGCTTGCAATGTACATAATCCGCGAGATGACAGGTATTTCAATGAAAGAAATCGGCGCGCAGTTCGGTGGCAGGGATTACTCAACAACAATCTATGCAATCAATCAGATTAAAAATCAGCTTTCCACTGATTTCAATCTTCAGAAAACAATCGAAATGATTACAAAGAATGTAAAAGAAAATTAGAAAATTCTTTCAACATTCCCATTGAAAATATTGAAAACATTTCCTTATTTTAACAGTTTCAACTGGAATTCACATTGATAAAAGATAGTGGAAAAATTTCTCAATATCTGCTGTTTTTTATTCGTATTTCCATTCAACAGGGATTTTTACGGACAAGGATTGATAAAACAAGCCTTGCGGAATTTTTCAATGTTTTCAACACCCCTTATTATTACTACTAAATTAATCTTTTCTTTCTTTCTCTTTTAAAGAGAGAGTAGAATTCAAGAAAGGTGGTTACGGTAGAGCATCTACCTACGCTTATGAAAATTGTTTGTAACACTGAATTATTATCAACTGCGTGTCAGAATGTGCAGAGAGCAATTTCCGGCAAAACTTCCATCCCTGCGCTTGAAGGTATTTTGTTTTCAGCAAAGGGTGACAAAGTAAGACTTACCGGTTTTGACCTTGATATGGGCATCATCACAGAGATTGACGCAAAGGTTGAAAAGGATGGCGAAATCATCATCAATGCAAAACTTCTCTGTGAAATTCTCAGAAGACTTCCTGAGGAGAAAGTTACCATTGAATCCGATGAGCGTCAGATTATTGACATTGAATGCGGTCAGAGTAACTTCTCAATCATCGGCATCAAATCAGATGAATATCCCGACGTGCCGAATATCAGGATGAACAACCCCATTGAGATTTCACAGAATGTTGTCAGGAATATGATTCGTCAGACAATCTTCTCCGTTGACGCAACTGAAAACAAACCCATCTACAAGGGTATTTGTTTTGATATTAAAGACGGAGAACTCAAACTCATTTCAACTGACGGTTACAGACTTTCAATAAGAAAAGAAAAAATCGGTTACAATGAGTCCGAACTTACTTTTGTTGTGCCTGCAAAGACTCTTTCGGAAGTGAGCAAACTTGTTTCTGACAAGGAAGAGCCTGTCAGAATCTACATTGAGAAAAGACACATTGTTTTTGAAACCGATAACTACCGCATTATTTCAAGACTTCTTGACGGTGAATTCCTTGATTATGAAAAAGTAATCAAAATGGAAGGTAAAATCAAAGTTAAAGTAAACCGCAGAGTTTTTGCCGAAAGCGTTGAAAGAACTTCAATCGTTACAAATGAGAAGAACAAAGTTGCGCTTCGTTTTGTATTCAATGAAAACAGTGTCAAGGTTTCCTGTAACACAAATATCGGTAAGGCGATGGATAAATTTTTTGCTGATATTGTTGGTGAAAGAATTGAAATCGGTTTCAGCAACCGTTATCTCCTTGACGCGCTTCACAACATTGAGGACGATGAAATCATCCTTTCAATGTCAGGCTCAAACCTGCCGATGATTATTACACCGATGCAGGGTGATAGTTACTGTTATCTCATCCTGCCAGTGAGGTTAAAGAATGAATAGTGTTTTTATTACAACCGAGTTTATTAAACTTGAAAATCTCCTCAAACTGACCGGCAGTATGACAACCGGCGGTCAGGCAAAACTTGTTATCAGAGAAGGACTTGTTAAGCACAACGGCGAAATCTGCACCGAAAGAGGTCGCAAGGTCCGTGCCGGTGATACGGTTGAATTTGACGGAGAAATCTTTGAGGTTAAAGATGAAAATAACTGAATTTTCAGCATCATCACTTCGTAATTTAAAAGATTTCAGACTTGTTGCTGAAGAAAATGTAAACGTGATTTTTGGTGAGAATGCGCAGGGCAAGACAAATATTCTTGAGGGTATGTGGCTTTTCAGCGGAATGCGTAGTTTTCGTGGCGCAAAGGATAAAGAAATAATAAATTTTGACAGCAGCAATATGTCTTTGCAGATTGATTTTCACGCGGGAATGCGTGACCACAGCGCAAGACTTTATGTTGATGAAAAGAAACACCTGACACTCAACGGGATAAAAGAAAACAATTTCAAGAAAATTTCTGAATTTTTCAAGGTTATTATTTTCTCTCCCGTCCATCTTTCACTTATAAAAGACGGCCCCGTTGTGCGCAGAAATTTCATTGACGATGCGTTGTGCCAGTTAAAAGCGGGTTACAGAGTGCTTATATCCGAATACTCAAAAGCACTTGCGCAGAGAAACGCGTTGCTGAAAGATGCAAGGTATAATTCTTCCCTGATTATGTTGCTTGAAATATGGGAAGAAAGACTTTGTTACACAGGGGCAAGGATTGTTGTTCAGAGAAAGAAATATATTGAGCAACTGATGCCATATCTTAAAGAAATTTTCAACGATTTATCATCGGGCAAGGAAGAAATTTCCTTGAAGTATTGCCAGAATGAATGTGGTGACGCTGATGATATTGTTGAAATTCAGGACAAAATGCTCATCGCTATGCGGAAAATGAGACACGAGGATTTTATTTCACTTTCAACCTGTGTCGGCCCGCACAGAGATGATTTAATAATTGAAATCAATGGTAAATCCGCCCGCTCATTCGGCTCACAAGGACAGCAACGCTCATGTGCGCTTGCGCTGAAACTTGCGGAAGCAAGACTGCTTGAAAAAATTACAGGTGAATCGCCCGTGATTTTACTTGACGACGTAATGAGTGAACTTGACGCAGGAAGGCAGAGATATATTTTCAACAACATTGAAAAAAATCAGGTGTTCATAACTTGTTGTGAACCGCCCGTCCTGTTGACAAGCGGAAAATGTAAAACTTTTGAAGTTAGAAACGGAGAGATTTTCTGATGTATCTGCATTTAGGACTTGATACTGTTGTTTCCGACTCCGACATTCTCGGTATTTTTGACCTTGATACGTCAACGGTTTCAAAGGCAACAAGGGATTATCTCACCGCCGCGGAAAAAGAGGGCAGGGTGGTCAACGTTTCTTTTGAACTTCCGAAAAGTTTTGTTGTCTGCGCGGATAAAAAGAACAGTAAAACAAAAGTTTACATTTCCCCGATTTCATCATCAACTCTGAAAAAGAGAATCAGAAATCTAACTTTCTGAAAAAGATGGTTGAAACATTTTTTATCAGTTAAAAAAATTATCCTCCCGTCTTTTTGCTTTGCAAAAATCCACCCTCCTTTAGGCAAGGAGGGCTTGATACCAGGACGAAAGTAAAGAGAAAAACTAAAAATAAAACTTCTTAAAAAGTTTTAGCGGATAAAGTAGATATTGAAAAATCAGAGAGTTTTTTAATTATCATCTGCCTCACTTGCCTAAAGGGAGGGCTTGATACCAGGACGAAAGTAAAGAGTAAAATTAAAAATAAAATTTCTCAAAAAGTTTTAGAGGATAAAATAAATATTGAAAAATCAGAGTTTTTTATTATCATCTGCCTCCCTTGCCTAAAGGGAGGGCTTGATATCAGGACAAAAGTAAAGAGAAAAAATAAAAATAGAACTTCTCAAAAAGTTTTAGATGATAAAGTAAATATTGAAAAATCAGAGGTTTGTTAATTATCATCTACCTCCCTTGCCTAAAGGGAGGGGGGCCAACCGCCAGGTTGGTGGTGGGATAATAAACTCAGAAAAATAAAAAAAAAACGGAGTGGTAAAAACGCAACGTAAACACAACAGTGCTCTGACAAATCTTGCAAAAACATTGCGGAAAAATCAGACAAAGGAAGAAAAGAAACTCTGGTATGATTTTCTTTCAAAACATTCCTTGCGTTTTTTAAGACAAAAAGTAATTGATAATTACATAGTTGATTTTTATTGCCACGAAAAACGATTGATTATTGAACTTGATGGTTCACAACATTATGAGGAAAAAGGATTGTTAAAAGATAAAATCAGGACAGAAAAACTTGAAAAAAGAAACCTGACAGTAATCCGTATTCCTGATAATGAGATAAATAAAAATTTTGACGGAGTTTGTGAATACATAGAATGGTTTATAAAAACGTCAGACGTAAATTTTTAGTTCAGTCAAAAAACAGAAACAATGGAGGTTTTTGCTTTGGATAATTTGAAAAACAACGCCGAAGAACTCATCAACACTGCTGTCAGTGAAGTGTATGATGAAAATGCGATACAGGTGCTTGAGGGATTGGAGGCAGTCCGTAAAAGACCCGGTATGTATATCGGTTCAACCGGTTCAAGAGGTTTGCATCACCTTGTTTATGAGATTGTTGACAACTCAATTGATGAGGCGCTTGCAGGCTACTGTACCGACATTGACGTTGAAATCTTACCCGACAACGTAATTTCCGTACGCGATAACGGACGTGGTATTCCCGTTGGTATCAATGAGAAGATGGGACTTCCTTCCGTTACTGTCGTTCTCACCGTGCTTCACGCAGGTGGTAAATTCGGCGGCAGCGGTTACAAAGTTTCGGGCGGTCTTCACGGTGTAGGCTCCTCCGTTGTTAATGCGCTTTCCGAATGGTTTGAAGTTGAAGTTTCGCAGAACGGACACGTTCATTATCAGCGTTTTGAAAAGGGTGGCACACCTGTTTGTGACCTTAAAGTAATCGGTGACACAGACAAGACGGGCACTCTTATCAAATTCAAGGCTGACCCGCTTATCTTCACAGAAACTACGGAATATGATTTTGAAATTCTTGAAAGAAGACTTCGTGAGCAGGCGTTTCTCAACGCAGGACTCAGAATCACTCTCACTGACAAAAGGGATTCTGAAAACGTTGTTTCTCAGGAATACTGCTATGAGGGCGGTATCAGAAGTTTTGTAGAATACATCAATGAGAGCAGAGGTCTTACTCCGCTCAGTGATGACACAATCTACCTCTCCACCGTTTCGGGTGACAGAAGCGCGGAAGTTGCTCTGATGTATAACGACAGTTACAATGAGATTATTCTCAGTTTTGCAAACAATATCCACACAATCGATGGCGGTACTCACGAAACAGGTTTCAAAAACGCACTGACAAGAGTTTTCAATGAGTACGGTAAAAAATACAATATTCTTAAAGAGTCTGACAAGAAACTCACCGGTGACGATGTGCGTGAAGGTTTGTGCGCAGTAATCAGCGTTAAACTCACAGACGCGCAGTTTGAGGGTCAGACAAAGGGTAAACTCGGAAACACTGATATTACTCAACTTGTAGGCTCAATGGTTTATGACAAGTTGATGACATATTTTGAAGAAAACCCCGCAGTTATCAAGACAATTTTCTCAAAGGCACTTGAAGCGGCAAGAGCAAGGGAAGCGGCAAGAAAAGCGCGTGATCTTGCAAGAAGAAAGAGTGTGCTTGAAAGCAACTCTCTCCCCGGCAAACTTGCTGACTGCACTGAAAGAGATGCAACAATGACTGAACTTTACATCGTAGAGGGTGACTCTGCGGGTGGCTCTGCAAAGGAGGGCCGTGACAGACGTTATCAGGCAATCCTTCCTCTCTGGGGTAAGATGCTCAACGTTGAGAAAGCAAGGCTTGACAAGGTTTACGGTAACGAAAAACTTATGCCGGTTGTAATTGCTCTCGGCACAGGTATCGGTGAAGATTTTGATATTTCAAAACTCCGCTATGGCAAGATTGTAATTATGGCCGATGCCGACGTTGACGGTGCGCATATCAGAACACTTCTGCTCACATTCTTCTACCGTTATATGAGACCGCTTGTGGAGGAAGGTCATATCTATATCGCTCAGCCTCCGCTCTTCAAGGTTTCAAAGGGTAAGAAACATCTTTACGCATTCTCCGAGGAGGAGAGGGACAGATGCATCGCAGACCTTGGCGGCTCCTGCGCAGTGCAGAGATACAAAGGTCTTGGTGAGATGAACAGTGAGCAACTCTGGGAAACAACTATGGACCCCGAAAACAGAACAATGCTCCGCGTTATGGTTGAGGATGCGATGAGAGCGGATGAAACTTTCACAATTCTCATGGGTGACAAGGTTGAGCCCAGACGTGAATTCATTGAAAAGAACGCAAAATACGTCAGCAACCTTGACGTATAAAAGAGGTAACGGATGTTTAATGAAGAAAAAAGCAGTATCACACTGCGTTACGGAATAATCAAAGGCTTTGTTTCGTTTTTTATGCACATCGTTGCCGATAAAAGATTTTTGAAAAAAGACAGAAAAATTGCGCAGATAGGAATTTTTGCTTTTATGGCAATCCTGACTTTTATCGGTTATTTCTATTTTGCGGAGCAGTGGATGAAAATTGTTTTCATCTGTCTTTCGGGCTTATCGCTTGTGTTGTGCGTTCTTTCCGTGATTATCTTTGTCAAAAAGAAAAGCACTTATCTCTTTGCTGATGACCACATCGTTGACGTTGTGATTACAAAGGAAGAGATAAACGCCGTTGTCAACGGAGAGAAAAGAACAATAAAACTTGACGGAACAGTTACTTTCACAATTTTTGAAGAGCATTACATATTCAAGGACGGTTATGGAGGATTCTTCATTCCGTACAGTGAACTTGATCCCAATGAAAAAACAACGCTTGATTTGTGGTTTGCAACGGGTGCTGTTTATGAACAAGGTAAATTAAAAGGCAAGACGAGAGTACCTAAACTGAAATATTAAAGGTGATTGAAATGGATTTTGAAAAAAATCAGATTGTTGACGTTGAAATAAGCAACGAGATGCGAAAATCATTCATTGACTACTCAATGTCTGTTATCGTTTCCCGTGCGCTTCCTGACGTAAGGGACGGTCTTAAACCCGTTCACAGAAGAATTCTTTACACAATGTATGAAAACTCGCTCCATCCGGAAGGCCCGTACAGAAAGTGTGCGGACACAGTCGGTCCAGTTCTCGGCAGGTACCACCCCCACGGTCACGCCTCTGTTTACGATGCCCTTGTAAGAATGGCGCAGAGTTTCTCAATGCGTTATATGCTTGTTGATGGTCAGGGTAACTTCGGTAGCGTTGACGGTGACCCGCCTGCTGCTTACCGTTACACTGAGGCAAAGATGAGCAAAATCTCCGTCAAGATGATGACGGACATTGACAAGGAAACCGTTGATTTTGCAACAAACTATGACGACCGTCTCAAAGAGCCGACAGTTCTTCCGTCAAGATATCCGAACCTGCTTGTAAACGGCTCAACGGGTATTGCTGTTGGTATGGCAACAAATATTCCGCCC